>JALZOO010000075.1 GCA_030913905.1 Acidobacteriota bacterium | reverse complement strand
GCCCATGACAGTCGTTCCGCCATCTGGAACAAGCACTTCACTCTGCATACGCTGAGTGTCGATACCAGGAACACCGCCAACGGCGATGCCGGTATTGATAGTGTTGTTTTCGACAGTGACTCTGAGAATCACGGTGCCGACATCGGTAATCTGAGGTGTGATTGACAAGCGCAGAGGAACTGAAACGAACGTTGTAGTGACCACTGCGGTTCCGCTTGCAGCCTGCGTAGTCTGAACCGGAATCTGTTGTCCACTCTCAATTTGAGCAGGGCGATTATTGAGAGCAGTAACGCGGGGAGTCGCAACTGTTTTCGCTTCACCCCTGGACTCCGCCAGGCTGATTAATGCGCTGATCTGCGCGGTGCCAAACAATCCGGTCGTTAAACCAATGACTGTATTCGCAGCGGCTGCGCCCAATGAACCCAGCGGCTGGTTGGTTCCGGCGAGTCCACCAAAGACACCAAAAGGATTCGGACCACTTCTTACTCCAGTGCCGGTGCCGGTTCCGCCTCCTCCGGTACCCGTACCAGTCGAGGTAGCAGGAAGTGTCGAGATATTGGCCAGGCCACCTGTTCCGAGATTCACAACACCCATTGAAAGCTGGGCGCCGAGGTCGCGGCTAAAGTTGCGCTGAGCGATCACGATGCGCGTTTCGATTTCCACCTGCGGTTCTGGTTGATCCAGAATCATGGCAAGTTGACGAATGGCTTCGATATTCTCTTTCACATCGGTGATGATCAGCGTGTTGCTGCGACCATCAACTTCGATTGAGCCACGACGCGAAAGTCTGCGAGAAATGATCGGGAGTAAACCCTGATCGCCGCTTCCGCCGGTCGCATCGCCGCCCGCTCCACCGCTGAAGCTGAGGTTCGTTGCACCACCAGAGAAAGCGCCCGTGGAACCCGCGGCTTGCGCTAAGGTTCCCGATGCTCGGGCGTAGTTCAAACGTATGAATTCGGTTACCAACGGCGATGCATCGAGTCGAGAATCATTAATAATCTTTTGAGTCTCTGATTCCTTGGCGAGCACCTCAGTGGTCGCAACGCGCAGGATGTTGCCGTTGCTTTCGATGCCGAGTCGATTTGCCTTCAGCACCGCATCAAGCGCGACGTTCCAGGGAACGTCCTGAACGTTGACAGTCACAGGCACCGCCTTGACTGACGAGTCAATCACGAAATTCACGCCATACTGTTCAGTGATGTAGTTGAGTATGTCGCGAATGTCGGCATTGACGACATTCAGGTTGATGGGTTCACCAACGAAGCCCGGCTCACCGTAGTGGCGTCCCTGTTGAGACTGGGACAGGACCGGCGTCGGCGAAGGAGAAGGCTTTTGCTGCGCCGCTGTATCTGCCGGCGCAACTGACTTAGTAGTGTTAGTGTCATTTGCCGCAGCCAGAGAATTGGCGCCGCAGACGAACATGAATACCAGGACGAGCGCTGTCCTCTTGGTAGCATTGTTTATTCGAGACTGATAAAGCATCTTTTCCCTCCTTAAGGGAATTGCAAGACGGTGACCGCCACGCGCTACGCTCATTGCCTTTGCAGCCAACAGCGCGCGCCGCACAACGCGGCTTCGTCCGGGGTTGATTGTCAAAACTGCGTAGTTGGTGACCGGTTGGTCTTTCAGGAACCTACGCACGGAAGGAGTTCGAATCGGTAAAGATCCAAACCGGAGGTCTACGGTTGAGGGGTCGGGTTTGCTTCCGACTTCTTCTCGGTTTCAGCAGCCGGGGTTGGAGCATCGGTGCCTGCGGCTAATGCGTCGACGGTAGGGGGCTGCCTCAAAGGCTTCATCTCAACTGAGCGTTCGCGTTTTCCGTCCGAAAAAACTGTTTCGCGACGAAAAACCAAACGATTGTCTTCAATAGCTACCAACTGGCCATCGTAAAACTTTTCGCCGGGATAGATTACATAGGCGAGCTTGATCGGAGTCGCTTCTACGATCGCGGCATAACCGCGAGGCGAGCGCGAAATACCAACGACTTGCATCTCGCTCAGCAGAAAAGCCGTCGTGGGTTTTGGCGCAGCCACTCGAGCACTCATTGCCGCCTGCTTTTGAGCTTTGTACTGAGCAATGCGTTCCTGAATTGTGGGGGGCATAACCAAGCCGCTCTTCTTCGTGGAAACGCGCGGCGGCACATATTTGCTGAACGGATCGCGACCAGCTCTCGAGCGTTTCGTAGCCGGTGACTCACTGTTTTGACCGTACGCAGTTGACAGTCCGCCAGTAAAGGCAGCGGCGCCGACAATTAGTAGAGCAGCAAGAGCGTACCGAAGAGTTTTTGTTGAGTGGTTCATGTTATTACTTTCCTAATAAGTTCGTCCGTTGGTGTCTAAGCTATTTGACGGCCTTGGGAATTGCGGCGGCGGGGTTCTTGCCGGATCCGGCCGCTTTCTTTGGAGCAGGCTGTTGAAGTTTTTCAGCGGAGACGTAATATGCTGTCAGATCAAATGTCGCCTCCACTGTCTTTGCTCCCACTTGCTGTTCAGCCTGAGTGAGTTGAAAATTTGTAATCGAAACAATGCGCTGATAGCGAGCGAGTTGGTCGAAGAATGAGCGTAGGGAAGCAAATGAACTCGTGACACTGACTTCGATTTTCTTTCCGCTATAGTTGTCCTGCTGAACGTCGTCCTTTGGTATGAACTTGCGAAGGATTAACCCGTTGGACCGGGCTCTATCCTGAACGCCCTGGAGGACCATCGTCAGCTCACGCTGTTCTGGAAGCAAAGCCTTTAACTCTTCGTATTCTTCCTGCCTCGCTTTGTAGACTGCGCGGAACTCGTTCAATCGTTGAGAAGCGATTTGCGCCTGCGCGTTTTTTGGAAGGAGCTGAGCGATCTCAGCATTTAGGCCCTGAGTTTGTGCTCGCGTAGGCTTGGTAACAAAGTGCCAAAAGCCCGCGTACATAACTGCCGCCACCGCGACGAACATTCCTAGTCTCACGTACCAGGGCATTGTTTGAATATTGCCTATTTTCATTTGGTTTCAATTCCTTCTGTGATCTGGTGGGCGTTCCGGGGACTGCGGTAACTGGCGGCAAGCTACTTCTTAGCGACTTGGTTTGCCGCCGCATTTCCCGGCGACTGCGCTTGCGGCTGTTGGCCGTATTTGCACTTAACGGTGAAGGCTACGACTTCTATTGGCAGAACAGTAACGTCTTTCTGGCCGGGGGTGCCCTTCTCTCCCGGGTGGTTGCTAACCGTCTCTCGTTGAGTTTCGATATTAAGGTTGGTAAATAATCCCGACGAGAACTCAAGACTTTGTCCAAAGCGCGTAACTGACGACTCGTTCGGCGACAAACCCTTAATTGTCAGTTCACCATCCTTCTGCTCGACGCTCTTCAAATACAGTCCCGGCACTCCGTCAAACCGCGCATTGATCTCGCGCAGGACGGCGCTTGGTCCCTGTTGGGATTCGCGAAGCTTCTTAATGGCGTCTATCCTGCCCTGAATATCCTGAGCTTTCTTTTCCAGGTCTGCCTGCTCTTTGTTTACAGCAAGCATCTGTTGATTGATGCGCTTTTGATTTTCCAGCTCGTTCTGGGCGGCCGTATGGGCTGATTTGGAACTCACAAAATCGTAACCTGCGCCCACTACCAGGAGACCAAAGACAGTGATGGCCAGCAGGAGTGTCTGCACTCGCGGACTCGTCACCTTGGCCTCAACCATCGCTGCACCGGTGGGCCGGTCCGTAATAGATTCGAGTAAATTGATCTTAATCATGCCGCTTCCACTCCTCTCAAGGCGAGACCGACGGCAATTGCCATATCAGGGACGATCTCTTTCATGTAATCGGGATCAAACTTTCTGCCGTCAACCTGTATCTGGCGAAAAGGATCAAACATTTCGACAGGAATCTCGAAGCGCTTCGCAAGATAGTCCGGTAGACCCGGCAGCTTGGAGCCACCGCCCGAGACGAGGATTTTCTGAATCGCTTCTTCAGACTCCTCAGCCGTAGCGCGGTAGAAATCCATAGTCTTTCTGATTTCCAACGCCAGGATGTCTGAAACCGTTTCGATAATCGGCTGGATTGGCCGAGCTTCAATGCCTTCCGGCAACGCATAACCACGCTTGACCGCTTCTGCCTGCTCGTAGGTCAGGCCGAGTTCCTTTTGGAGCAGGCTCGTGTACTGGCTTCCACCCACCGATGCGTCGCGAGCAAACACTGATCGAGTTCCATTGAGGATGTTGATGTTCATCGTGGAGGAACCGATATTGAGTAGGGCAACGACCTCGCCGGCTTTTGGCTGGTAATTAAGTTCGTAGCAATTCTGGAGGGCGAACGCGTCGACGTCGATGATGACCGGCTGTTTACCCGCCAATTGAATCGCCTGCTTAACGTTGGCAATCTTGTCGCTTTTGCATGCCGCCATCAGTACGTTCAGCGCGTCCGTCGAACTGCTGGTGACCTGGTAATCCAGGTTCACTTCAGAAATGTCGAACGGAATGTGCTCTTCAGCATGCCAGCTAAACGACTCCTGAAGTTCGTCTTCGCTCATCTGTGGAAGAACAATGTTCTTCACAATCACAGAGTGTCCACTAACACCGGCGGCAACTCTTGGAGTCTTCATTTGGTGTTCGGTGAAGATGTTTGTAATCACGTTAGCGACGTTGTTGAGCTCCATTATCTGCCCGTCGACTATTGTGTCCGGCTGGAGATTCTCGAATCCCAGGTTCATCAGCTGAAGATTGTTGCCCTTCTTTTGAAGCTCAACAGCTTTAACTGAACTCGAACCGATATCGAGCCCAACCAAATTCTTTTTGCCCATATTTTTTTTGAACATGATCTAATTAGTCCTCGTGACAAACAGTGAGCGAAGTTTGTGCTGTCGACGGAGGCGGGCACGGGCTTTCATCGCTCTTGATACCCGGCTCTTGACGGT
>JALZOO010000034.1 GCA_030913905.1 Acidobacteriota bacterium | reverse complement strand
GAGTTCGTCAACGTCTGCCGTCGTTCATATTCCGCGGGCACGCGCGCGGCGTTTCCTTTGGAAACTTCGATGAAGTAACCGAAGACGTTATTAAACTTGATCCGGAGATTGTTGATACCGCTGCGCGTACGTTCCGTGGCCTCCAGCGTGGCGATGATCTGTTTGGCGTTGCGACTAATTGAACGCAGCTCGTCCAGCTCTTCTGAATAACCACCGCGGATCGCGTCGCCTTCGCTTATCTTCGCCGGCGGGTCGTCGCTTATCGCCTTGATCAATAGCGCGCAGATTTCCGGGACGTCGTCAGCGTTTTCCGACAACACCTGGAGCAGCGACGACTGCATAGTCGCAAGGTTTTCGCGGAGCGCCGGAACCTGATAGAGCGAACGCAGAATCGCATTCAAGTCCCGTGGGGTTGCCGATCCTAAACTGATGCGACCAATCAGTCGTTCGAGATCGGAAACTTCTTTGAGTAGGGAACGGATCTTGTCGCGAGTAATTGAAGAAGCAAACAAATCTCCGACGGCAGCCAATCTCGCTTCTACTTCGCCACGCTTTACACATGGCCGGAGCAGCCATGAACGCAACAACCGCGCGCCCATGCCTGTAACCGTTTCGTCGATAACGCTCAGCAGCGTGCGGCCGCTCGCTCCACTCAACGATTCGACGAGCTCGAGGTTTTTGACAGTTACGTTATCCAGTACCAGATGATCCTGCGGCTCGAAATACAACAGATCCGTGATATGTGCCGCCGAAGCCCTCTGTGTTTCCTGTGCATAACGCAGGCACGCGCCCGCCGCGCGCACTGCTTCGTCCTTGTGGTCGATGCCGTAACCTTCGAGCGAACGCACTCCGAAGTGGCTTAGCAGCAGTTCGGCGCAGTCTTTTTTCTGCCAGAGCCAATCATCCAAAGGCGTCAAGGCTGCATCGATAAAGCGATCGTGTGCAGAAGTGTGGGGCTCGTTCGATGGATGTGCGGTTTCATTTGACGAGTTGTTGCTGGAAAGCGGAAGGGGAGCGGTTTGTGGTTTGGTTGAAAGTCCGGCCTTAATCAAAGGAGCGAGCGACGCGGGAAAGAGCAGCTCGCGGGGCGCGTATGATTCGAGTTCCGCTCTAATCTTTTCCCAGGCAGCGGGTCCATTCTCCTGCGTCGCGCGGAATTCACCCGTCGAGATATCCAGAAACGCCGCGCCTATTGTTTCGCCTGAACTACACACAGCGGCCAGGAATACGGCCTCGCGCGCCTCGAGAAGTTGCGGGTCGATCGGCGTGCCCGGAGTTACCACACGAACTACTTCGCGTCGCACCAGCTTCTTCGTCTTCGAAGCGTCTTCAGTCTGTTCGCAGATGGCGACGCGGTAACCTTTGCGAACCAGCCGGGCGATGTAGTTTGCCGCCGAGTGGTGAGGAACACCGCACATCGGAACCGGATCGCCGCGTTCCTTGTGACGCGCCGTCAACGTGATTTGTAATTCGCGAGCGCCCACGACAGCGTCATCGAAAAACAGTTCGTAAAAATCTCCCAGGCGAAAAAAGAGAAGGGTGCCGGGATTCTGCTGTTTAAGCTCCTGGTATTGACGCAACATTGGAGTTGTCGTGAGAGGTGTCATAGCGAATTCTGCATGGTAATTGCCGAACGGTGAATAGTAAATCGGTGGGGAGGGTTTGCTTGTTTTATGAACAGCAGAGTTACTTGCATCGTGTCTTGGATTTTCTCTGTGTAACCTCCGTGAACTTGCCTTGAATTTGTGGACACCAAGAAAGACCCGGAATGATACTTTCGGGTACGGAGGTGTTCATGTCAGAAAAGCGCAGGCAGTTCACACGCGAATTTAAGCTGGAAGCAGTACGCTTAGTAAAGAAGGGGCAATCCCCCTCCAGCGTTGCTGCGGCCCTCGGTATCCGCCCCGACATGCTACGCAACTGGAGGCGACAAGTAGACAGCAGTGGGAGCTCAGACAAGGAAGTCTTCCGTGGCCACGGCCGCGTCACTAGCCAGGAAGAAGAACTAAGGCGGTTACGACGCGAGTTGGCGCAGGTGATCGAGGAGCGTGACTTCTTAAAAAAAGCGGCGGCGTACTTCGCGAAAGAAAAGTCGTGAGGTACGCCTGCATTCGTATGCACCGGCACCAGTTTTCGCTGGTCACGATGTGTCGCGCGCTTCAGGTTAGTCGCGCAGGTTTTTATGCAGCTGAGCGACGGGTGGCTGGGGCTCGAGCTCGACAAAACGAGATCTTGGGTGCGCTGATTACGACCATACATCAACACAGCCGGCAAACCTATGGCAGTCCCCGCATCCATCGAGAAGTGCGCGAAAGTGGCTGGCGCTGCGGTCGTCAGCGGATTGCTCGCTTGATGCGGGAAGCTGGTTTGCGAGCCCGAACTCGTTTGCGTTGGCGCCCGCAAACCACCAACTCCAAACATGGCTACGCAGTGGCCGATAACGTGCTGCAACGTCGTTTTCACGTCAAAGAAGTTGGTGGTCCTGATCGCGTGTGGTGCGGCGATGTCACCTATGTTCGAACGGGCGAGGGGTGGTTGTATTTGGCAGTGCTGTTGGACTTGGGTAGTCGCATGGTGGTCGGCTGGGCCATGCAGGACTCGATGGGTGCTGAACTGAGCATAGCAGCCTTGCGCATGGCGCTGGAACGCCGTCGTCCGCAGCCAGGTTTGTTGCACCACACCGATCGCGGGTCGCAATATGCGGCCAGCGATTACCGTGAGTTGCTGGCGACGCATCAGGTCATTGCCAGTATGAGCCGTCGTGCCAACTGTTACGACAATGCCGTGGCCGAAAGTTTCTTTGCTACGCTCCGCTGGGAACTGCTTGAGCGTCATCGATGGTCGACGCGTGCCGCCGCACGCAACGCCATCTTTGAATACATCGAAGTTTGGTATAACCGTCAACGTCGTCATTCAGCGCTCGGCTATCTCAGCCCTTTGCAGTTTGAGCAGCGGCTGCGCTCAGCAGCCTAAACCACGTGTCCACGAAATTGAGGCAAGGCCACAGAGGTTGCACAGAGAAAATACTAAGATCAGGACACCAGCAGATGATCACCCCTAAAGTTAATTCTTCCTAATTCGATGGAGCCATTCATGGTCGAGCCACGATGAATGGTTCTGCTTCCAATTCCCGTCGATAGAAGACCCGCGGCCGTTGTAAATTACGTTTCGCCGGATCGGTCTTTTCTTCTCCAGGCACAAAAGCAACCACCTGTTCCAACTGCCGTCCTTTAGCTTCCTTCATTTTCTCTGCTTGCATTTGTGGCACTCGCTGCGTTGCATAGTCAAGCCACTCCTTCAGTAACACCTGGCCGTCCTTGGGTTGAATGTCAGCGGCCGCAGTTTTCAGCCCTTCTTCAACTAAGGCATACGTCAAATAACCATGACCAAGCTTCGTTGCCTCCAGAGCGGCTTGATAACTCTGCGCGGCTGTCAGGACGTACATGCCTTTCTCGTATGCTAACTGGGCGAGTCCTTTGCTGTTCATTGGTCCACGACGCTTCTCTTCGGCTTCGAGCGCCTGACCGGAATTGCAAGCATCAATCACCAGCAGGAATTGACCAGCATCCACTCCTGCGAAAGCCTTCTCCAGTTCGCGATCCGAAATGCTGTGGGCGAGGATGGTTTGCAGTCCTGCGTTATCGATCCGGCTTCGCTCTCCGCGGAAACCCAGGTCGTGCGGGATCAAATAAAACTGGTTCTGTTGCGCTGTACCGTGTCCGGCAAAAAAGACCACCACAGCATCCTCGGGCTGGACCTTCGCTGCCAGCTTAGTGAGCGCACCGAGAATGTTAGTCTTATTTGCTTCGGCATTGTGTAGCGCGGTGATCTCAGTGCGCTCGAAGTTCTTCAGCTTCACCTCCTGCCGCTGTAACTCAACGGCAAAGTCGGTAGCGTCAGCCACGGCGTACTGAAGGTCAAACTGCGGATTGGCATACTTGTTGACGGCCACGGCCAGGATGTACAGGGTTCCCGAGCGTTTCAAAGTATCGGCGCCCGTAATTGTGAGCGTCGCATCTGCACTCTTCACGTTGTCGCGATTGAAGGCGTAAGCAGTCAAGCGATTTGGGCCGGCGACTACTGTGACGTCTGCTTCCAGAGTTGTGCGACTTTGTCCTTTCAGCACATCGCCGTGCCACGCCTTCACCAAAGCTCCATTGCGGAACAGCCGAACGTCTTTCGCGCCTGCCGGCGCCGTAGCCACATCGATCTTCAGCTTGACTGTGCGGGAGGGAATTGGGTGTGCGGCCGCCGACTCATCTGCGAGAGTCACCTTTAAAGTTGTCTGCCGGCGATCTTTCTGCGAGATACTCTGCGGCGCTATGGGCCGCTTCCCGGCATAGAGATCAGCGAGCAATCCCGGGTGATAGAACTCATTGAAGAAAATCTCGACCGGCGCGACGTCGAAAAGATTTGCAGAGAAGCGCCAGAGGATCTGGTTCCAGGAAGAAGGAGATCCATCAAAGAGACCATCCGGAGTTACCACCAACCAATCCTGCTGGCCTAGTGAAAAAAGACTTGCCAACTCTCTTCCGGCCATCATGTCCCACACCTTCATACTCGCATCGCTACTACCGCTGACCAGCAGTTTTCCGTCGGAGTTGAAGGTGAGCGAGTTAATGCCGCCGCGGTGCCCTGAGAGCGTTTGCAATGGACGCTGGATAACCTGCGGCATCCCGTCTGGCCCGCGTGCAGCAACTTCCCAGATACGAATCTCGCCGTCTCCGCTTCCGCTCGCCAACTTCTTTCCATCCGGGCTAAAGGCGAGAGCGTTCACCCATTCCTTGTGGCCCAGGTAGGCGCCGTCAGATTCTCCCGCAGCGAGGTCCCAAATAAAGATCATCCGGTCCTGGCTGCCGCTCGCCAGTTTTTTCCCGTCAGCACTGAACGCGATCGCGCCCACTCCGCCGGAGTGTGCACCCAGCGTATTCACTTCCTGCCCGGTTGCCACGGACCATATCTTGATACCGGCATCCTGGCTGGCGCTTGCCAGCAACTTATTGTCAGGGCTGAAAGCCAAATCCCAGATGCTCTTTCTGTGACCTGTCAGTGTGAATAACTCGCGACCGGTGCCGGCGTCCCAGATCTTGATCGCATCGTCGCGGCCGCCTGCAGCAATCAGTTTCCCATCGGAGCTCAAGGCCACCCGGTCAGGCACAAACCTGGACTCGCGCGGAACGTTAATTTCGCGTTCGGCCTCTGACTGCGCCACATTCCAAAGGCTAACTGTGCTGCCGAAACTCCCGGATACTAATCTGGTGCCGTCGTTGCTGAGCCCAATTGAAAGTCCACTGTTCCTACCCGTTAACGATCGCACCAGTTGCCCAGTCACCGGATCCCAAATCTTGATCGTGTCATTGCGAGCTATGCCGGCAACTCCTGCGTCAAGTGCACTCGCTAACACCTTGTCGTCACCACTAACGGCAATCGCGGAAACGGCTGAGACATGCCCTCGCAGAAC
>JALZOO010000007.1 GCA_030913905.1 Acidobacteriota bacterium | reverse complement strand
CGCGTGCCGCAATACTTACCGCGACAAGGGTCTTATTCAGATGTGACGGATCCTTTGACGATGTTGTTCGTCGAGAGCGCGCAAGCCTCGCCGACAGGAGCTCTTTTCACCGACGTCACGAAGGGTGGCGAATTCCGACCGGCTGACAACCTGAGTCGACTCGCTGCGGCCGTTGCACTTGTGCGTGCTTCGGGGCTGCGTTCTGAAGCTGAGGCCAAGGCTGGGACTCCTCTACCATTCCTCGATTCGGCCAGCATCCCGGATGGACTCAAGGGCTATGTCTCAGTCGCTTATGCCAAAGGACTTATACAAGCCGACACTTCGTTTAGGCCTGACGGCGTGTTTACTCGAGGGGATCTGGCGCGGGCGATTGCCGCAATTCAGAAGCGGGCGGTGCAGGTGCAGTAGGTCTTCCTCAAACGATTAGACTCCGCAGGATTTGTTCTTCTTCATCAGTCAAAAACGAAAACAAGACGCCAAAGCCGATGCCCTGTTGGTAGGAAACTACTTCACCCCGCAGCGGCAGCCATTCACCTGATGGCAGCTTCATTTCCACGCCGACAACCTCGCCGATATCCACCCTGCCGGCAGTATTGACGAAGCAGCCGCCCAGACTGAGGTCTTCGATACGCGCCTCATGATTTCCGGTTAGCCCGCCCCACCGTGCGGGAAAATTAGTTGAAATACGCTCGTCGCTGCGCCGGTTTTGAGTCATTTCGAATCGGCCTCTTCAGCACGTCTGTGAGGTGCGGCTAAAGATACCTTCGTCGAAAAAACGGCGCAAGCAAAATCAAAAATGGAGCGAAGCTCATGAGGAGAGGTGTCCGTAGTAGATTCTGGTGTCGTACTCAAAGGTGACGGTGTCGTTGCGTTTGTGCTGGTTGAAGATCTGTTCAAGTCTCGTCACTAACGGCTCAAAATTCGGATGGCCCGGTTCCGGTGTGTATGACGCCGACCCAACGCGGCCTTTCAGCGCGGCCAGGTCAAAATGCTGAAAGTTGTCGAGGTTCCTGAGTTGAAAACTTTCCGGAGCGAAAAACTCGGCAATCGTTCCGGCCACGTTCTCATGTCGCACCTCTTGATAGTCCGTTCCGTAACGTAGCAGCAGCTCCTCGTAGTCGCGGAGGAAGGGCGTCGAATCAAGCCGGCGTTCATTCCAGATCAAGACTACCCAACCTCCGGGTTTTAGGATTCGCGCAAATTCCCTCTTTGCTTTTGCTCGATCAAACCAGTGAAATGCCTGGGCTGCGGTAATGAAGTCAATACTTTGGGATTCCAATGTGGTCGCTTCCGCGGTGGCGTCAAGGCTCACGAAGTCCGAATAATCCCGCAAGAGGCGCTCTGCCACTACCCTCATCGAAGCGTTGGGCTCAATGCCAACAACCTTATTTCCGTTTCTTAAGAACAACTCAGACAAAATTCCAGTACCGGATCCCACGTCTGCAATTGTCGACGCATTGTCGAGACCGCATTCTGACCGAAGAAGATCGACGACGGCGGCCGGATAATCCGGACGGTATTTCGCGTAGTTGTCAGCGCGGGTTGAAAACCGGTTAATGGTGTCTTTCATTCTGGAGGCCTCGCTCATGCCTTTCGGCAGTTCCCCCCAATATACCAGCGGCTAATCGCGCGGGATCAACGTTGTGGCTTGAGAAGGCGTGCCAGGAGGGTAAAGTTTGACCAGCAGACGATGCGCGAGTAGGAGAAGAAGAATGAAACCGAAAGTCAGCGGCAGACGCGCGTCTGACTTTACCAGGAGCCAAAAGTGAAGTACGCCCGCAATACCGGCAACATAAACGAGTTTGTGCAGTTTTTTCCAGCGCTTCCCACCCAAACGCTTTACCATCTTGTTAGTTGAAGTTATTGCCAGAGGCACCATCAGGAAGAACGCCGCCATCCCTATGGCGATAAAAGGCCGCGAAACAATGTCTGCGGGGACACTCTTGATGTTGAAGTAACGATCAAACGCGACATAAGTCATCAGGTGAAGAAAGCCATAGAAGAACGCAAAGAGTCCCAGCATCCTGCGAAACTTTATCAGCGCGTTAAACTGGAAAACACTCCGCAACGGACTCACGGCCAGTGTCAACAGTAGGAAAACCAGGGTCAACATTCCGGTAGTACGCGTCACGAATTCCAGCGGATTAGCTCCCACCTGCTTTCGGTAAACGTCCCAAAGCAGCAAAACAATCGGGACGAGCCCGTTGATAAAAAGCAGAAGCTTTGAAAAACGCGTGTTGTTCATGAGTTAGAAATTCTTCCGCAAGTCCATTCCTGTATACAGATGCGCTACCTGTTCGGCGTAACCATTGAAGAGAAGCGTCGGTCGCGATGTGAAGCTCGACTCGCCTATGCGGTGTTCACGCGCCTGGCTCCAGCGAGGATGCGGCACATCAGGATTGACGTTGGAATAGAAGCCATACTCGTTCGGACCCTGGATGTTCCAGGTTGTTGGGGGCCGCTCAGAAACGAGACTAATCTTCACGATTGACTTGATGCTCTTGAATCCATACTTCCAGGGCACGACTAGTCGAACCGGAGCGCCGTCCTGCGGGGGCAGAGTCTCTCCGTAGAGGCCCGTCGCGAGTATCGTGAGGGGATGCATCGCTTCATCGAGGCGAAGCCCTTCTACGTAAGGCCAGTCAAGAACTGTGGTCATCTGATTTGGCATTCGCTTCGGATCGAGAAGCGTTTGAAAAGCGACGTATTTGGCCTGCGAAGTCGGCGCAACTCGCTCCAGCAGCTTCGCTAAAGGAAATCCCACCCAGGGGATAACCATCGACCAGCCTTCAACACATCGCAAACGGTAAATACGTTCCTCGAGGGGAAACTTCAAAAGTTCTTCTAAACCAAAAGTTGTCGGCTTGTTTACCAGTCCCTCCACCGCGACCGTCCAGGGCTGCGTGACAAAACCTTTCGACTCAATTGCAACAGAGCGTTTATCCGTCGAAAATTCGTAGAAATTGTTGTAGTTAGTAATGGATTCGATTGGCGTCAACTTCTCATTAACAACGAAACCCTGACGCTCGGCGTCTGCACTCGTGAATTTTTCAACGTCTGTAAGCTTTTCGCCCTTCGGTTTCTCAGTCGACGGCGAATTTAGTTTGCGATAGAGCAGCCCCGTGGCGGCGGTCGTTGCTGCCAAAGCCGCGCCGCGCATAAAGAGCCGCCGGTTTAGGTAGACTTTCCTATCCGTTATTAAGCTCGACTTAATCTTGTCAGGCTGCTTGATTAACATTGCTCGTATGAAAGGGCTTCAGTTTACCGTTCATCATATTTACGAAAGCAGGCGGGTTATTGGTTCACGAGGTTTCGGAACTTCCCTCAAGTTACCCCCACACTTTGACATCATTTGCTACGGTAATAGTATCCTGCCTCGCAAGGTTGGGCACATTCATGGGTAGAGCGACATTGCGTCAAACTGAATCCAATGAACTTAGCCCGTTGGCGAAGGAAATTGTCGCGCGCGTTGCGAAGGCGTCCGATGCCAATACCGCGGCGATTCGTTCAATCCGACGCGAGTTTTCGAAGCGAATCGCTGACCGGGCGCCTGGGCAGGTCATGTCGTTGGCTCTGGAGCTATTGGCCAACCCGATTCCGCCGTTCTTCGCGTACGAACTGGTTCAGCATCATCGAGCCACCTTCAAGAGCTTAGATTCGAAATCGTTGGAAAACTTAGGCCGAGGAATAGATAGCTGGTGGAATGTGGACGCTTTCGCGTCTTACCTCTCCGGACCCGCGTGGCGGGAGCACCAGGTTTCGGACGAATTAATTCGCGGCTGGGCGCGCTCTCAGAATCGTTGGTGGAGGCGGGCCGCGCTCGTAAGCACTGTGCCACTAAACAACAAAGCGCGCGGAGGAAAGGGTGATGCCCTTCGCACTTTGATGATTGGTGAGCTGCTGCTCGAAGATCGCGACGATATGGTGGTAAAAGCTTTATCGTGGGCTTTGCGGGAACTTTCAAAGCGTGACAAGCAAGCCGTCGTCAGGTTCTTAGATAAACATGAGCACGCATTGCCGCCGCTCGTCATCAGAGAGGTAAGAAATAAGCTAAATACCGGCTTAAAGAATCCGCGCAGAATAGGACTGCGAAAAAACGTAACAAAGTAACAACAAGAACATTCCGAATCTGAAAAGAACTGAACATGGCAGGTTATTCAGGAACACCGCTAACCAAAAAGCTGGGCATTAAAGAAGGTTTTCGAGTGGGTTTAGTTAATGCGCCTAAGGGATTCCGTCGAGAACTCGTTGATCTTCCTGCCAAAGTTAAGATCGCAACAGAACGCCTGGCAAAACCGCTGGATCTTATCCTCTTGTTCGTCAACTCCGAACGAACGTTGCGCGCAGAGTTCCCTAAGTTGATGCAAAAGCTGGCGATGGACGGAATGCTTTGGATAGCCTGGCCAAAAAAGAGTTCAGGAGTGCCAACTGATTTGATTTTCGACAATGTTCAACGGTTCGGCTTAGCAGCCGGTTTAGTTGACGTCAAAATTTGCGCGGTAAATGAGATTTGGTCTGGATTGAAATTTGTTTATCGTCTGAAAGATCGACAGCCGCATGGAGAATGACCGAACCTTCCTGTAAAGCAAAAACAGACTTTCGGCAACGCGAAATAGAAAAGTTCCCAGACAACGAATTTTTTGACCGGCTAAAAATTTTCTTTTCGATCAGGATGAATGCAAAGGTCTACTGATTGTAGGACCACTCACACGTTAGTGGACAGTGTTGCGCGATACAGACGGCGAACGCTTTGTGGAAACCAGAACGCGATGAAAATTCCGAATACTTTTTGTATTCATGAATGATGATTGTTGGTGATTGCTGCAGAAATTGGTGAATGAGAAACTGCTTTAATCGATCAAATATCTTCACGGAACAGAGTTGTTTGCGATGACGAAAACACCAAATTCCACCTTCGATTCAACCCGAATTCTTACGCTGACTGAGATGGACCATAGAAAAGGGAAATAGCAGTTGCAAAAACTTTTCTGATCTCTATAATGCGACTCCCCTCGCTCGGAAGCGATGATTGTCAGAAGTAAGCGTTGAGTCGGACTTGATTGTTCAATCTGTTTGTAGGTTACTCGCTCTTATAAATCTTTGTTGGCCCCGCTGACCTGCTACGCGATTACAATCAAGTGGTTTTTGAGTCTCATTCATTATGCAGAATGAAGAGACTCAGGCAATCCAAGGCGATCCCCTGTTCAGGTTTAGGGTCTCTTCGCCAAATTCACGTCAACGCAATCTGCGGTCGGGAAACAAGCGCTCATGCCCGGAGTCTGGGCGGAGTGTTTCTTCCAGGCGAAAATCTGTTGAGTTGTTTGATCGGAGCGTTGAAATGACGGCAGAAATTAATCTCCCCTCTAAGCATTGTCCTATTTGTTCCCAGCAACTGCCTTTATCGGAATTCGGAGTGTGTCGCGCTCGTAAAGACGGGCGAAATCTGTATTGCAAAAGCTGTATTCGTAAAAAGGTGACCGACAGCCGCCGGGCTTTAAAAGAATACAGATCGGCTCGCAAGCGTTACGTTTCCCAGCCACTTTCGCAAACCGGCACTGATTTGGAGTCGACTTCCAACTACTCGCGAGCGCTAAGCAAGCTTTCGCCTGTAGAACGTGTTAGAGAGGCGATCCGAAAAGGCGCGCGTACTCAAAAGGAGATAGCCAATCAAACGAGATTGGGAAAAGACGAAATCGGAGAGGCTATCGCCAACCTGCTGTTGTGGACGCGGGAAATTAAGACCGAAGTGGTCGATAACACAAGGCACTATTCGTTGAACGAGTCAGCCGAGGCTCTGTTGATGCGCGAGGAGAATCCGGATATTCCGCGCCGTAAGCGGGACGTGCCCAGTTCATTTAGCGCGATCCAGGGTTTAATGCCCGGCAGGAATGCAGAAGGCGAACCGGTGAAGATTGGCGGTTGGGTGGCAGCCTAACCGCGTTCGGGGCACGCGATTTAGTTAAAAGGCGTCCAGCACTTCCTGTGCGTGCTCGTCCGGTTTGACCTTTTCAAACACCTTTTTAACTTTACCCTTCTCGTCAATGAGGAACGTCATCCGCTTCACGCCCAAATAGGTGCGACCCATAAACTTCTTTTCGCCGTAAACCCCGTAAGCGTCAGCGATCGAGTGGTCGGTGTCAGCCAGGAGGGTGAAAGGGAGTTTATATTTGGCGGTGAATTTTTTGTGAGACGCCTCACTGTCTGTGGAGACGCCAAGTACTTCGATACCCCGCTTCTTAAAGTCAGAGAACGCATCTCGAAAGGCGCAGGCTTCTTTCGTACACCCAGGCGTATCGTCTTTCGGGTAAAAATACAAAACGACCTTTCGCCCTCGCAGGTCCTTCAGCCGGACAGTTTCTCCATTGGTGTTTTTGACTTTAAAGTCAGGCGCGGTATTTCCTTCTTTTATCATGATTAACTCCGTTGAGTTGAATGATTAGGTCGCACATTCTAAACTGCGCGCTCACGCGACAACAATCATGGCGCACCAAATGAAAAACAAGAGAAGCAGCGGTTATTGGATGGTTAAGCAGGAGCCTGAAACCTATTCGTGGGATGACTTCGTGAAAGATGGGAAGACGGATTGGACAGGCGTCCGAAATTATCAGGCGCGGAACAACCTCCGCGAAATGAAGAACGGCGACCGCGTACTGTTCTACCATTCCGGCAAAGACAAGGCCGTGGTAGGCCTGGCCGAGGTGGTTAAAAGCCAGTATCCGGATCCCACCGCGGACGACGTTCAGTGGGTTGCCGTTGACCTGAAGCCAGTCAAGGCTTTCAAGAATCCTGTGCCCTTGGCGGCAATCCGCTACGACAAACGTCTAAGCGACCTGCCACTAATCCGCCAGTCCCAGCTTTCCGTGATGCCGCTTACCAAAGACGAGTTTGACGTAATCGTTGCGACCGGCGGCGGCAAAACCAGCAAGAAGTAACTTTGCCAAGGTGGTTCTGCCCTCAACTGGAGACGAAAAATGTTTAAGCAAATCGACTACACGATGGTGATTGTTTCAGACATGCAGCGATCGGTGGAGTTTTACCGGGACAAGTTAGGACTTCCTTTGAAGTTTCAATCGCCGGACTGGACGGAATTTCAGACGGGCACAACGACCCTGGCGTTGCATGGCGGAGGCGTTGCTCCCAGCGGTCCGCCTGTGGGCGATCCTTCGAAGCAGGCCGGGAGTTGCTCCATCGGTTTCAACGTCGAGAATGTTGACCAGACTTTCGAGGAGTTGAAGGCGAAGGGTATCCCGTTCGTAATGCCGCCGACCCAACGTGAGGGCGAAGGAATTCGCCTGGCGGTGTGCGTAGATCCTGATGGTTTGCCAATTTCGTTTGCGCAGATGATCGCGCAATCTGCCGGAAGCTAGTCGTCTACTCAAACAACCTGGCCTCTTCTGCCTCAGCTTCAGGCTTTGCCAGGTTGGACAACTGCGGATATTTCTCAAACAACGGCGCCGGAGCAACTACGGGCTCTTCCGTCAAAATCGACTTAATCTCCAAAGCATTTACCACTGCCTGGCCGCGAAAGTGATTGTTGGTAATCACGTAGGACTCGTGAGTCTTCCTGGCGACTTCCTTTATCCGCGTAATCCACGGTTCCAGCTCATCAAGCGTATACAGATAGTTGTATCGGTCGTCCCGTGGCGCCTTCTCTCGAAACCAATCCTGAAAGTTCCTTCCGTGCAGCCGTACGTAACCAATTTGCGAGGTCGTTTCCGCCGCCGGCTTAATTGACCTGGTAAAGAGGGGTTGGTCGATGTTGCAGATACCCACGCCCAGCTCCGTCAACCATTCGTGAATCTGTGCGTTGTTCCAGGAGGAATGCCTGACCTCCAAGACCAGAGGGTAAGTTTTAAATTGCGCCAGCAGTTTCGAAAGATAGAGCCGTTCGTCATCGGTGTTTTTGAATGACCAGGGAAACTGAACCAGCACGGCGCCTAGTTTTCCGGCACTCGCCAGTTCATCCATTCCCCCACGAACCGCTTTCTCGTCTTCTGGCGTGGCCTTGCCGCGCTCGTGCGTGAAAACGCGATGAAGTTTTGCTGTGAACCGGAAGTCAGAGGCTGTAGCAACGCGGTTAACCCACGACTTAGCAGTTGAAACCGTGAACGGCCGATAGAAACTACTGTTGATTTCGACGGTGTCGAAAAATCTGGCGATGTATTCCAGCGGGTCAAACTTGGCGCCGGGTTTTTGCGGATAGACAATCCCTTCCCAGTCTTTGTAAGACCAGCCAGCGGGTCCGACGCGAATGCGGTTAATAGTCATCTTGCCCGGGCTTTTAATGCGGATTTGCCGCTTCCCGTGCGGAAAGGCTTTGCCTTTCCGAACCAATCCTTTCCGACGAGGCTTCGCCTCGGCCCCGGAGGCATAGCCTCGCTTTCAAACGGTTTCACTGTCGGTAAGGCAGAGCCTTTCCGCACGGATGGCGGCGAAGCCGCAGTACTTGCGAACCCGTGGTCTCGACTCATCAATTCTGTGTGGCCGGCTGGTAGAGCTCAGGAACCGCGTCGATCACTGCCGCAGCCACGGGTTTGAGTTTGAGCTGTTCAATCAGAAAAGCGATGCGGTCTCGGCGTGCTTCAGCGTTGAGCGCGTGCGGGGCGTCGTAAAGCTTAAAGCGCTTCGGTTCACTCACCACGGCCGCATAAAGCCGTGCGCGTTCCGGCGTTAGGAACTTCTCCTGCGTGGCATATTGGAGAAATACAAACGCAGGCGCAGCGTGAGATACATATTTCCCCTGATCAGCCCAGGTGTGTTTCGCTTCAAAGGAATCAAACTTTTCCGCACCTACTTCCTTTCGATACTCCTGGTATTCGGGAGTGTTCTTCGTTACTTCATCCGACGTAGTGCCGGCCATCAACACAAAGGCCTTGAACCGTTTGTCCACTCCGCTCAGAAACGCTCCAATCACCGCGTTGCAACTGTGACCAACGTACGCGATGCGTTTGGGGTCAACATCCTTGCGCGCAACCAACAGGTCAACGCCCCGGCGCATATCAACCACCTGCTGCACAAGGTCGGCGACCTGTTGTTCGTTGAGAGGTTCAATGTTTGCCACGTATCCGGGGCGAGCGATTGGCCCGTCTGTTAACAGCGAGACTAAGCCGGCTGGCGCCAGGGCAACCGCTTCATCGAGAAACTGCTTTCGATTGCGCATCGGCGAGTTACCCCAGCACCAATGACCCCAAACAACTGCCCCGAACGGACCCTTGCCTTTCGGCACGACCAGGTACGCAGGCACAACTCCACCTTTGGGGCTTACATAGGTGATGTCGTGAACGGCCACCTCGCCGCGTTTCTCCACTCCGATTTCCTTGATTCCGACCGGCGCTGCTTTGTCGTAGTCGAAGTGGCGAAGCTCCTCAGGTGTTTGAGTCATGGCTAGGGTCGTAACGAGGAAGATACTCGAAAACAATACTAGTCGGAACAATGGGAGCCTGATATTCATTGTGGTTTGTCCTCGATAAGAATTTACCTGGTTCGGAGGTTAGGTCAGCATCCCGACACATCGGGATAGCGGGCAGGTTCCTGGTTTGCTCAATCCGACTGTCGTAATGCAATGGTCTTGCACAAAAACTGCTTCACAATGGATCGTATTGTCGCTCAAACGAGATAATTGCAGCACTATTTGCTATAAAGATGTCACTACTACGTGACTGGTTGTCACACGAAAGGAGAACCAATGCGTCTTACCGAAATGGTTTCGTGCTCTGGTTGAGCGGCTAAGCTGTCACCGAGCTTACTCGCTCAGGTGTTGAGCGGGCTACCACCACAGCCCAGGGATAAGAATGTGCTTGTCGGCTTCGACACGGCCGACGACGCCGGAGTGTATCTGCTGCGCGACGACCTTGCGATTGTGCAGACCGTCGATTTTTTCACGCCAATCGTCGATGACCCATTTATTTACGGCCAGATAGCGGCGCTAAATTCCGTCAACGACGTTTGGGCGATGGCAGGTACTCCGCTGACCGCGCTGGCAATCACGTGCTTCCCGAAAAAAGGCGTCGATCCGGCCATACTTGGCGAGATCATGCGCGGCGGTCAGGAGACACTGAACAAGTATGGCGTGACCTTGATTGGTGGCCATAGCGTTGATAGCGAACAAATCATGTTTGGTTATTCGGTCACGGGCGTAATCGATCCTTCGAAGATCGCAACCAACGGAGGCGCGCGCCCCGGCGACGTGCTAATCCTGACGAAGCCTATCGGCACCGGCGTAATCTCGACGGGAATAAAGTTTGAGAAGACGACCCCTGAAATCGCGGCTGCTTCTGTTGAAACAATGCTGACGCCAGGAAAGTATGCGGCGGAGGCGATGCGCGAATTTGGCGTGAAGGCAGCTACTGACGTTACCGGGTTCGCCCTTCTCGGCCACGCATGGGAAATGGCGAAGGCCAGCAACGTTACGATATTGATCGAACCCGCTTCCGTGCCTTTGCTCGATGGAGCCCTGGAATTAGCCGCTGCGGGAATGCTGACCAGCGGCGACAAATCAAACCGCGAATACATTGGCGACGATGTGCAGATTAACGAATCGGTTGTTAAGAATCTGGTGAAGTTGTTGTTTGATCCGCAGACAGCAGGCGGGATGCTGATTGCTGTTCCGGTGGAAAAAGGTCGCCAGATGCTTGAGCGGTTGAACGAGCAGTATCCCCAAGCTCGGATAATTGGCCGCGTTGTTGGTCCAGGTGAACACTCGATCAAAGTTGGTTGATGTCAGGCGTATCAGGTAGTCGGAAGAGCTTTCTGATCACCGGGCTAAAGCCGCGGTGCTAATGAGACGGGATTGAGTTTCAATCAACGTAACCCCCTCCGGTTTGGCTGACACTGCCCGAACCGGGTATCCTAAACTATCCCGAGATGGCTTCCATAATTCGAGAATCCGTGGCAACGTCACCGTCTTCGATAGTCGATCTCTACCGCGACGTCCGCGCGCGCACAATGCAGATCGTGGCGCCGCTGGAAATTGAAGACTACGTGATTCAAACCGCGGAGTTCATGAGTCCGCCACGCTGGCATATCGGTAACACGTCGTGGTTCTTCGAAACCCTCCTTCAGACCTATAAGCCCGGTTACAAAATCTACTCGCCGGAATTCCTTTTCTACTTCAACTCCTACTACGA
>JALZOO010000634.1 GCA_030913905.1 Acidobacteriota bacterium | reverse complement strand
GGACAGCATGCCGGAGAGGCGCCGCTGAAAATGATCGCTGCCATCGACGGGCTGAATTTTGCGAAACTTGAAGGCTCAGAAAGATGCTGTGGCGGCGCAGGCATCTACAACCTGCTCGAACCTGATCTGTCACAGCAAGTACTTGACGAAAAACTGGCAAACATTCGGGCTACCGGCGCGAAAGTGCTCGCCACCGGGAATCCGGGTTGCCAGATGCAAATCGGAGCCGGAGCCCTACTGGCGGGGATGCATTTGAAAGTTTGTCATCCCATCGAGTTGTTGGATGAATCGTATCGAAGGGCGGGCCTCTACGAAGGACGTGCCAGCCAATGCGAAGTCTCAACTTCATCGCGTTAGAAGCGCGATGATTGTAAATCACTTAGATATCTGTTACCGCGAAGCGGTTACGTACGTAAAGCCCAGGGTTGCTTCAACCCTGGGATAACGAATTAAAGATGAATCAACCCGGAACGGGTTGCGCCAAAGCGCAATTCTGAAACAGACTCACCTTCCTCAGTTGTTTTACGGACTGTTGCATCTGCCAAATAACTATCAATTACCGTCATGAACAACCTCGCCGCCCACTATTGTTAACCGCACCTTAAATTCGTCGTCCAGAGCAACCAGATCCGCACGCTTCCCTTCTTCGACGGAGCCACACTCGTGGTCAATACCGAGTAGGGTTGCAGGATTCAGCGAGGCCATTCGTGCCAGATCGAGTGGAGAACATCCGAGTGATTTCATGAGCCGGACAGCATCAAGCATTGTAATCACTGAACCGGCAATGCTGCCGCGCGAATTTTGAGTTCGTCCATTCTTCACAACAATCTGCTCGTCCCAGATTTGATACTCACCATCGCCCCGACCCGCGGCTGCAATCGCGTCACTGATCAACGACAAACGATCTGCGCCTTTCGTTTTGATCAAGAGCTGCAGCGTTTGGCGATCAAGGTGCACTCCGTCTGCGATCATGTCGCAAGTAACTTCGTCGCGCAGCAACCCCCAACCAACCGGGCCGGGCGAACGATGATGCAAGGGCGACATAGCGTTCATGAAGTGCGTCATATGCTTTACTCCAGC
Source organism: Acidobacteriota bacterium (assembly GCA_030913905.1). GTDB lineage: Bacteria > Acidobacteriota > Blastocatellia > Pyrinomonadales > Pyrinomonadaceae > PSRF01. The sequence goes on along the minus strand of JALZOO010000634.1, from coordinate 2,317 downwards.
CGCCAAAGCTTGATCGAGAATAGACAGATCGGCGCGAGTGTGCCCGATCGATCCGATCCAACCTCGATTTGAAAGTTCACGCGCCAGGTCCACGCCACCGTCAACCTCAGGCGCAAAAGTCATCATGTGTTTGGCGTGCGCGTTATTCAGCCTCGGCAGGTCGTTCATATCTAGCGGACCGGAATACGTGCGAAAGAATTTGCTTCTCAGCGCTCCACACTGGGCCGAGTTAACGAATGGACCCTCATAATGCACGCCGAGGATTCTCGCTCCTTCAGCAGAGGTCATTGCGCCATCGACCGCATCAATCGTTCGCCGGTAATTTTCAAATGGCGCCGGTACGAGCGTCGGCATCCATCCAGTCACGCCCTCGGTAGCCAGAAACCCGGATACCCGCTCAAGGTCTTCCGTCTTCGCGTCCATGGTATCCACACCCATCGCCCCGTGGATGTGAACGTCGATGAAACCTGGATAGATCGTCAAGCCGTCGAGATCGAGAACGGAATCCGCTGTCGAGAAACTGCCAGGCGAGACAGGTATCTCGGCAATCAAACCATCCTGAATAAGAATATTAGTCTTGTCGGTTACGGCTTTTGGCAGGACGGCGCGAGCGTTCTTTAGCACCAGCTTGTAATGTCCACTCTCACGGTTTTGCATTAGAGGAATAGTTAGCTGGGCGTGACGTTCACACAGGGTTGAGCAAGGGGAATAGGACCTGGAGGATCAACATCACCAGTTTCGCGTCGCAACGACTCGAGCCGGCTTCTCAGGTCACGAATCAGTTTCTCGTATTCTCGACGTCCGATAAGGTTCTTCATTTCATCCGGGTCTTGCTGTAGATCATACAGTTCCCACTCTTCGGGCTGCTCCCAGAAATGGATCAGTTTCCAACGCGCCGTTCGTATGCCTCGATGCTTCATCGCGCAATGTTCGGCTGGATATTCGTAATACTCGTAAAGGAACGCGTCTCTCCAGGAGGTTTCTTTGCCTTCCAGCAATGGTAAGAAACTGTGCCCCTGCATCCAGGGCGGTATTGGCAAACCGGCTATTTCAAGAAGGGTGGGAGCAACATCAATATTCAAAAGCAGGTGACGGGAATTAACCTGCCCCGCCTTTACGCGCCCCGGAAAACTGACCAGCAACGGGACGCGGATCGAAGGTTCGTACATCAAACGTTTGTCAAAAAGGCCATGCTCGCCCAAAAAGAAACCATTATCCGAAGAAAAAACGATGACCGTATCTTTAGTCAGATTCTCTTTGTCCAACGCGTCGAGTAAGCGACCGATGTTCTCGTCCACGGTCAACAGGGTTCGATAATAGTTCTTCGCTAGTTGCTGAAAGTTTTGCCGCTTGCGTTCGTCTACAGGCAAAGTCTCGGGCACTCCTCGATTCCGAAAGTCCGGCATTTCAGCAATCGCCATCTCCGTTCTTCGCAATGCCTGTGGACGACCCTCAAATTTGTCGGTAAATGATCGAGGTACTGGTATCTCGATGTCTTCGAACATCTTTTCAAAGCGAGGAGCGGGCACCCAGTTGCGATGCGGCGACTTAAAATTAAAGAGCAAGCAAAACAGTCGATCCTTCGGCCGTTGTCGCAAGAACGTTAAGGCCTGATCACCAACCACATCGTCCGCGTGCCCACGAAACTTTACCCGCTGCCCACCAGTAATCATTTCCGGATCCATGTAAGGCCCGCCACCGCCCGGAAGCATTATCCACTGGTCGAAGCCGGTCGGTGTGGAACGCAGATGCCACTTGCCGACCAAAGCCGTGTGATAACCGGCCCGCCTAAGTAAATGAACAAACGTCTCCTGTTCATCTTTCAGTCCGAGTTGATTACGAAAAGGCGATGCTGCCGCGCCGTTAGTGATGACTCCATGAGTATGTGAGTATTGTCCCGTCATGAATGAAGCACGACTAGGCGCACAAATCGAGTTGGTGACAAACATTTCGGTGAACCGCACACCCCCGGCCGCGATCCGATCCATGTTTGGCGTTTTTAGAATCGTATTACCGTAAGCACTCATCGCGCTTTGCTGCTGATCGTCCGTCATGATGAAGACAATATTCGGCGCTGAAGCCGGCACGGGCCGGTTCTGAGCCAGGCTCACATAACCGGACATACGTCCCAGCGACAGACCTGCCGCTGAGACGCCTATTGTTTTCAGCATCTCTCGCCGCTTCATTGGGTTCCCTTGATTACGGTTTGGAAAGTATTGACACGTGAGTCCGCGTTAGCGGACGACTGAAAATAGCCCAGCGATTTATCGCTGGGATTGGCAAGAGTCCAGAACGAAGTCCGTGAAGCGGACGGCTG
>JALZOO010000318.1 GCA_030913905.1 Acidobacteriota bacterium | reverse complement strand
GCTTAGAAGACCCGACAAAGGATCCGCTTCCAGAGCGCGAGTGACCATCCTGATTCCTTCATCCATGCGCCCGGTAGCATTTAAGAGATAGGAATAGAGTTCATAGGTCAGCGCGTAATTAGGATTCAGTGCGATGGCACGCTGGTATTCTCGTTCAGCTGTGGCCCAGTCCAGGTTGTAAAACATCGTGATGGCCCCGAACGTGGTGTGCGCTTCCGCCAGACTATCGTCCAGTTCCAGTGCTTTTCTGGCTGCTGCCATGGCCTTGGGATAGCCCTCGTTCGGAGAGATCCAACCGTTTGTCGCCGAGGCGCCGTAACTATCAGCGAGGCCTACATAAGCCAGCGCATATGTTGGGTCGGTGGCGATCGCCTGATTAAAGTACTGGTCAGCGCGTCGGTGATCGGCCGGCGTAAACCTGTTCCAGTAGTAACGTCCCTTGAGATAAAGCTGATAAGCCTCCGGGTTCTGTGTGTATTGCCTGGGCGCGGGTGGTTCGCTGGTTCCTGAGATTCGCGGCCGCAAGTTTCCCGTTATCTCCTGCGCAATGTCACGTTGCACCGATAACAGGTCTGCGACTTTCCGGCTGTACTGCTCGCCCCAGAGTTGTTTGCCGTCGTGCACGTCCACCAGCTCCACACTAACGTTTAGGTTGTCGCCGCGCTGGACGAGCCTGCCGGTAAGGATTGCGCGCACGCCCAACTCTTTTCCGATCAGGAGTGGATCGGTCTCCTTTCCCTTGTAACGAAAAACAGAACTGCGCGCGATCACTTTCAGATTAGGAAGTTGGGTCAAACTATTGATTATGCTTTCCGTCAAACCATCCGAAACCCACTCTGAAGTCGGATCATTGCTCTGATTGATAAAAGGCAGAACGGCGATTGACTCGATTACAACTCCAGTGTGGCGTTCATGCCAGTAAAGATAGAAACCAACGGCGGCGGCGACAACCGCAAGGACAGCAAGGACCAGCGCAAGCTTATGTTGCTTGATTCCGGTGACAATATATTCAGCGCTTGACCCGCGTGTGGAAACTGAATCAGCCGCTGTACGAGCCGCTGCGCTTAAGCTGCCGGCCGATGCAGGTTGATCGGTCGAAATAGTTTTTTCTTCACCTTTCCCCGACGGCACGGTGGTGTGGAATCCAGCTTCGGCTATCTCTCGTCGAGCTTCCTTCAGCTCGATTGCTACGTCCTTGATCGTTTGGTAGCGCTCTTCCGGGTCTTTCGCCAAACATCGCCGCACAATTCTTTGGAGATCGGCGGGTGCTGACGGATTGAAGTCGCTGATGGCCGCCACTGGTTCGCGGATGATTTTGTTCAACGAATCAACCGCATCTTTTCCCGCAAAAGCCCTGTGACCAGTGACGGCTTCAAACAAAATGCAGCCAAACGAAAAAACGTCTGAGCGGTGATCGACCTCGTTCGTTTTGCCCTGAGCCTGTTCCGGCGACATGTAACCGGCGGTTCCAAGTATCGTCCCGGGAGTGGAATGAGGTTGGAGGATCGCAGTGTCGACTTCGCTTGAGGCCCGATCAGAACCGTCGAGCTTTTGGCCCGATGGTGATTGCGGCTCAATTAGTTTCGCCAGACCGAAATCAAGAACCTTCGCATGACCGTCGCTGGTGATCATGATGTTGTCAGGTTTTAAATCGCGATGCACGATGCCGGCGGCATGGGCCTTGGCTAAACCCTCCGCCGCATGTTGCAAGTAGCGCAACAATTTCGCCAAATCGACCCGGCGCTCATGAATCAATTCACGCAAGGTCTGGCCCTCTATAAATTCCATCGTGATGAAGTGTTGGCCGTTCACCTCGTCGATTTCATAAACATGAGCGATGTTTGGATGATTGAGTGCAGCCGCCGACTTCGCCTCCCGGACGAAGCGGTCCATGCGGTCTCGATGGGAAGAAACCTCGACTGGCAGGATCTTCAGAGCGACATTGCGATCCAGTTTGGAATCGCGCGCGAGGTAAACTTCGCCCATCCCACCCGTTCCGAGGTGCGACAGGATTTCATAACGGCCTAAGTTTGTGCCTGGAGAAAGAGACGATCTCATGAGCGATACGGCCGCGATCCTGCGAGGACCCGGCGCAGCAGAAGGAATGTTGTTGGTTTGTCCAGGTCCATAGTTGTGCACCCTCGGTCAGAGTGGGAAGAATTGAACACCCAAGGTGTGCGGAAGGCAAGGAGTTTGGCGGTTGACGAGGGTAGGTCACCGAATGTGCGTCCAGTACTAAAGGGAAAACATCGACCAGAGGAACCCGGACCAGACGGCGCTTGAAACTGCGGGATGATTTAGATATTACTTCGCCCCGCTGGGGCGAAAAGAATTTCTTAAGGGCTGAGTTAGAGAACGCCTTTGGCGTTCCCGCTACCCGGAAGGGTGAACCTGCCTACTGCTCCTGCATCCTGCCCCTGCCCTACTCAACCACCCAGGTGTCGCCACTGTTGATGAGTTTTTCGAGGCTGCCTGGACCCACCCGAGCGATCGCGGCGTCGATCTGATCGACCATTAAATCTTCATATGTAGGCCGCTCTACGGCGCGGAAGATGCCCACCGGCTGTGGGAAGTCAGGCGATTCCATGCGGGCCAGCATAAATGCTACCGACGGGTCTTTGAGATAAATGTCGTGGACCAGCAGGTCGTTCGCGGTAATGCCGTTTTCACCGATCGTCACCACCTCAGGATGCGCGCCGTTCATGCGAATGCCTTTGTTACGATCTTTGCCGAAGATCATCGGCTGGCCGTGTTCCAAATAGAGCACCTTGTCCGAACGCACTGATCGTTCGGCAAACGAATCGAAAGCGTGGTCGTTGAAGATGTTGCAGTTTTGATAAACCTCGACAAAGGACATGCCCTTATGTCGGGCTGCCTCCTGGACCACGGTGCCCAGATGTTTGACGTCGATGTCTATTGAGCGCGCGACGAAAGTCGACTCGCTGGCGATCGCCAGTGATAGAGGGTTAATGGGGTAGTCGATCGCCCCCACCGGTGTCGATTTAGTCTTCTTACCAAACTCAGAAGTCGGACTGTACTGCCCCTTGGTCAGTCCATAAATACGATTATTGAAAAGTATGTAATTAAGATCGAGGTTGCGGCGAATAGCATGTATGAAGTGATTGCCGCCGATGGAGAGCGCGTCGCCGTCACCGGTGATCACCCAAACGCTCAGCTCTGGATTTGCGCACTTGATTCCTGTCGCAACTGCCGGCGCTCGTCCATGAATACTATGAAACCCGTACGTGTTCATGTAGTAGGGAAAGCGCGACGAGCAGCCGATGCCGGAAACGAAAACGACCTTTTCGCGCGGGATACCGAGCTCCGGCATCACCTTCTGTACGTTGTTGAGGATTGCATAGTCGCCGCAGCCGGGACACCAGCGTACCTCTTGATCAGAAACGAAATCAGCCTTCTTAAGTTGGCCCGGCGGCGGCGCAGCCTTGCCCGCCACCGGCGAACC
>JALZOO010000610.1 GCA_030913905.1 Acidobacteriota bacterium | reverse complement strand
GTGTTTAGAGGCGGGCAATGCTCGCCTCTAAACGATCCTGCGTTACGGTGTTGGCGCCTCAACGATGACGTTGTTCGCGCGCAGTGTAGTTGAAGTCGCACGTTGCAGATCGGCGAGCGCCTTGTTGTAGTCAGTCTCGGCCCGCAGCTCCGCATTGCGTGCGTTGGTCAAAGCGTTTTCACGTTCGAACAACAGAAACGTGGTCGAACGTCCGACCTGGTAGAGACGCTGTTCGCCTTCCAACTGCATCTCGGCATTTGCTCGCGCTTCTCGCGCCGCCAGCACGCGTCGCCGCGACGTTTCCACGGCCTGCGCCGCGTTTCGCACGTCAACCTCAATGATCTGATCCTGAGAACGCAAGCTGGCCTCCAACTGCTCCCTTTGAATTTCTGCGCCGGCAAGGTTCGCCTTCGCAGTCCGGTTGCGCAGCGGAAGCGAAAGGGTCATGCCCACCACCACGTTTCGCGTGTCAAAGCCAAATAGGTTGCGCAGCATTTGATTGTTGCCGCCGATGAGATGTGGCGCCGGCAGAAGGGCCACACCCGTTGTTGGATCGATACGAGGTATCGCCGTTCCTGCAAGGCCGGTGGTGGCTAATGTGGCGTTGAGGTCAACTTGCGGACGCGTTTGATTCTTAAAATATTTGATATCGATGCCGGTGATATCGTCTTGTAAACGCAGGCGGCGAAGTTCGGGCCTATTCTCGCGCGCCTCTTTGAGTGCGTCGTTAAGATTGACTGGTGTGACATCAAACTTGGGCGTGTCAGTTGGAGTAATCTGCGCCGACCATTCCGGCGCCATCGCATCCTTCACGATCAATTGCTTCAGATTGTTCTCAGCTATCGACACGTTTTGCACTGACACCAGCAGCGCAGATTCCCGAGTCGCCAATTCGGTCTGCACTTCCGCGCGCGCAAGCGGAGCCGAAGCTCCAACTGCGATCTGAGCTTCCACTCGTCGCAGGTTTTCCCGCGAGAGATTTAAGTTGGCAAGTTGGTTTTGCTGGTCCCTGAGGGCGAACACCAGTTCCCAGTAGGCTTGCTGCACCCGCGAGATAACGTCGATTGTACGCAGTCGAAAGTCAGCGTCTGACTGTTCCAGCCGTTTTTTCTGAATACGGATTTGGCGCCGGCTATTATCGATGGAACGGTTTCGCCAGAGTGGTTGTGTAAACGTCAAACCCAGGTTACCGGAATAGACGGGGTTGAAAATGCTGGCTGTCGAATTGGTCTTAGTCTTCGTATTGATGAAACTCAATTCATAACTACCGCCCCCGGTAGAAAAGAACTTTGAAATCGCGGGGTTCACTGAGTAGGTCGTAGACGAAATTGTGCCCGCGGCAGTAGTGCCGGAAAAGACACCTTGTTGCGGAGAAATGCGTTTATCGATCTGTGGAGTGAAGCTCAACAGAGGATCGTAAACGCCTTCGAGTGCCCGCAGTTGAGTTTCCGCGAATCTTACGTCGTTGCGCGCAATCTCGATGTCGTTATTGTTCTCGAGCGCTCGCTTAACCGCTTCGTTCAGTGTAAGCGTCAACGTGTTGTCGTTGGTTACGCCCAGCCGCGTCAGGTTTGGCATCGGCGGCAAAGGTTTCGGCTCGACCGTCGGAAACACAGGATCGAGCGGCTCCTGAAGCGGCGTGGGTTGCTGCTCCACATCCGGGTTCGGGACGGTCGTCGGCGGAATCACGGTTGGGACTCCGGGCGCGGCCTGAGCGGGCGGTTGTTGAATCCCGGGCGCGGCAAGTGGCGGCTGTCGCTGAGTTCCCGGCGCGGCAGTCGGAGTCTGCGCCTCCTGTCCCGGCGGTCGCGTCGCGTCTCGCTGCGCAGGATTCGGGGTTGGAGTCGCAACCGGCACTTGTGCGAAAGCTGCCGAACTTCCAACTAAAACAAACGCAGACAGAAACAGTAATTTAAGCAGCGCACGAGGCTGAAGAATAAACATTAGACCCAAAGCTCCTTCAATTAATTGCTGTTGATTGCGGAAAGCACTGCCCACTGTTAGCAAACAAGTCTCGTCCGATCAAGCCTTTACTACGCTATTTGCTGCAGTTCTGTTTCAAAAAGATCCACTGCGGCAGGCTGGAACCATAAGACAATAGACACCGCGAATTGCGCATTCGTTACAACAAATAACAACTTTGGTGTTGGCTTGACACTCACAGCCACGCCGCATAATCTTGGGCTTCTTTACTTCCAGCACGTTTTCAATCCTGTTCAGGCAATGCGGCAGAGCAAAGTGTGCGCTTAGCCTGTGTCCACGCAGAGATTGTCGTTCTGGCACCATCACGCAGGAGGCACTCATCAATGGCGGTGAAGGTTGGCATCAACGGCTTTGGTCGCATCGGACGAAACATCTATCGCGCATCTATAGGTGATCCGGACATAAATTTCGTTGCCGTCAACGATCTAACGGACACGAAAACGCTAGCGCACCTTCTGAAATACGATTCCGTGCTCGGCAATCTCGACCACGAGATTACCTCAACGGAAAACGGTATCAAGGTTGAGAACGATGAGTTTCGCGTGTTTTCGCAGCGCGACCCGGCGGCAATCGACTGGGAATCTGTGGGGGCCGAGATTGTCATCGAGTCAACCGGAATTTTTACCAAGGCAGAAGATGCGAAGAAGCACCTGCACGGAAGTGTAAAGAAGGTGATCATCTCCGCCCCCGCCAAGAACGAAGACATCACAATCGTGCTGGGGGTCAATGAAGAACAATACGACCCCGCCGCGCACCACGTGATCTCAAACGCTTCCTGCACCACAAACTGTCTGGCGCCGGTAGCAAAAGTGATTCACGAGAAGTTTGGGATCCGCAACGCGCAGATGACGACCATCCATTCCTACACAAACGATCAGCAACTGCTGGATCTTCCGCACAAGGATTTGCGGCGCGCCCGCGCAGCAGCGTTGTCGATGATTCCGACGTCGACGGGAGCGGCGAAGGCTGTGGCGCTGGTGTTGCCGGAGCTCAAAGGAAAGTTTGACGGCATCTCAGTTCGCGTTCCAACGCCAAACGTTTCACTGGTCGACGTCGTAATAGACGTTGAGAAGGAAACCAGTACCGAAGAAGTGAATCGCGCGCTAAAGGATGCCGCGAATGAAGAACTGAGCGGAATCCTCGCCTTCTCGGAAGAGCCTCTCGTGTCGAGCGACTTCAAGCGCAACTCGAATTCGTCGATCGTAGATGCGGAGTATACGAAGGTCATCGGCGGGCGGATGATTAAGATCCTCTCGTGGTATGACAACGAGTGGGGCTATTCCTGCCGCGTACGAGACCTGGTCAAATTTATCGCCGGCAAAGGACTCTAACTGTAAGCAGTCAGCAGTAAGCAGTAAGCAGTTTCTTGCTTCTTACTGCTCACCGCTCACTGCTCACTGCTCACTATGCCAAAGCTCTCCATCAGAGATCTCGACCTCAAAAGCAAACGCGTCTTTATCCGCGTCGACTTCAACGTTCCTATTAAGGAAGGGAAGGTCGACGACGACACGCGCATCCGCGCATCCTTGCCGACAATCAATCACGCAGTTGAACACGGCGCGCGAGTAATCCTTGCTTCACACCTCGGTCGGCCCAAAGGTGAGCGAGTTGAAAAATACAGCTTGGCGCCTGTGGCTGAACATCTCTCGGGCGTGCTCGGGAAGCCGGTTGCTTTCGCTACCGACTGCGTGGGTGAAGAAGCGGAGTCGAAGGCTGCCTCGATGCAGGACGGCGATGTTCTGTTACTGGAAAACCTGCGCTTCCACAAAGAAG
>JALZOO010000605.1 GCA_030913905.1 Acidobacteriota bacterium | reverse complement strand
ACACTGAGGTCTTTACGCTTCAAGCGATCGAAGATACGGGGCGGCGAGCTGCAAGACCCTATGAGCGGTCGCACGTGACAATTTATATCTATGAGCATCCTGACGAGTTCAAACTTCTGAGTGTGGTGTCGGACGATGATCGAGCCGATTGGCGATGGACAGTTGACACTCCGGAGGATCTCGAATTCGTGCGGCGGGTTTATCTGCAATTGGGGATAGATGGTAATTTTGGATGGCGCGATGTGATTGCTCTTCTGGACGAAAGACCGGAACTGCGCGAAATTAATCGCGGCATTGAGCAAAAACATGTGCATGAAGGTTGATTCTTGAATAGGACGCGGTAATGAAAATAGTCTGCCTTATTGAGGCCCGGTTTCGCTCCAGTCGTTTGCCTGGAAAAGTGCTGCAGCCAATTCTGGGCAAGCCGATGTTGGAGTTGATGATCGAGCGTCTCAAGCGTGCTCGCACCCTTGACGGTATTGTCGTAGCTACAACGGACGGGCCGTCCGACGAGCCCATAGCCGAGTTGGCGAAGCGTCTGAATGTAGGAGTCTTCCGCGGGAGTGAAGACGATGTGCTGGCAAGAGTGCTCGGTGCGGCGCGTGCTTATGACGCCGATGTGATCGTAGAAACGACCGGCGATTGCCCGCTTCATGATCCGGCAATTATCGACAAAGTGGTTGCAGATTTTCGCATCGGCGGCGCTGACTTTGTCAGCAACGTCCTGGACTATTCAACTCCGCGTGGAACCGATGTGCGCGTTTTCACGACCGACGCTTTGGAGGAAATCAATCGTGTATCCGACGATCCCGCAGATCACGAGCATGTATCCATACATTTTTGGGAACACCCCGAGAAGTACCGGCTGCGCAACGTAGTTACGGACTTCCCTCCGGAAGTGGCGCAGTTGCGGCTTACCGTTGACACGCCGGAAGATTTTGAATTGGTTCGACAAGTCTATGAGGAGCTCTACCCTATTAATCCGGCGTTTTCCCTCGGAGATGTACTAGCGTTGTTTGAACGTCGGCCTGAACTAGTTAGAATCAATCAGCACATTATGCAAAAGGCCGTTCGCTAAACTAGATATTGTAATTGGAGATTCTATGAGTACGCCGAAACTAACAAAACAACTTGAAATCTGGACAACCGAATTTGGGAAAGAATATACGGATCGTAATCCGGCGACTCCCGACGCGATGGATGCCGTAATGGAGGCTTACTACGGAGGCGTCAAGAAGTCAGACATCTTTCGTAGATTCTTATCGGAAGATCGAATCCCGACGGGTCGCGTCCTGGAAGTCGGATGCAACGTCGGGGCGCAACTGGGAATACTCAACTCAGTCAATCCCAAGTTAGAACTCTACGGCATTGACCCACAGGCGTATGCGCTGTCACGAGCGAAGGCCGCTAATCCTGAGTTCAATTTCCTGCCGGCGACCGCATTCGATCTGCCGTTCAAGGACAGTTATTTTGATGCCGTAATGACTAACGACGTATTGATTCATATAAGTCCTGCGGATCTACCGGACGCTTTGGCCGAAATCCACCGCGTTTCGAAACGATATATCTTTTGCCACGAGTATTTCGCAGAGGAGGTCCGCGAAGTTAATTACAAAGGACATGAGGCTCTTCTGTGGAAGATGAATTATATGTCGCAGTACCTAACTCAGTTTCCGGATCTGACTGTAGTTGACGAGCATTACCTGGAATACCCTGATCCGGACGGAGGACCTGCGCTGGTTGACCAGATTAGCTTGCTTGAGAAAAGGACTGCTTAGTGGGATATCGGGCCGCACTAGTGGGTTGCGGGAAGATTGGAAGTGAATTCGCCGACGACCCGCTAATGAGCGACGATGTTTTTACGCATGCGGAAGCTTACGTGCGGTGCCCGGACACGGAACTGGTCGCCGTATGCGATACGAGTCCTCAGCAACTAAAAAAATGCGGCGATCGCTGGAATGTTACTAATCGCTATTCGAACGTTTCGGAAATGCTCGAAAGCGAGCAGTTGGATATCGTAAGTGTCTGCACTCCCGACGCAACTCACTTTGAAATCCTGCGCACATTGCTCACGAGTCAAAGAACACTAAAGGCAATCCTTTGTGAGAAGCCCTTTGTAACTTCAGACGCTGAGGCGGAAGAAGTCTTGCGTCTGGCTGCGCAACGGGATGTGGAACTAGCTGTAGTATTCCTGCGCCGCTACGCTGAGAACATTAGAAACCTGAAGGCCTTCCTTGATCAGGGAAAACTCGGCACGGTCCAGGCCATTAACGGCTGGTATACCAAAGGCACTTTGCATAATGGATCTCACTGGGTTGATTTATTGAGGTCCTTGTTTGGCGAGATAGAATGGGTTGAGGCAATCAATGCGCTAAAGGAAGACGGACCTGATCCTACTCTTGATCTACTTCTAGGTTTGGCCGGCGGCGCGATGGCGAGTTTACGGGCTTGTAGTGCGGAGCATTTCACAATCTTTGAAATGGACATAATGACGACACAGGGTCGCATTCAATTGCTCGACTCCGGTTACAACATTGTCGTGTCGCAGGTGCAACCAAGTCCGCGATACTCGGGTTACTCAGAATTACAATCCATTCCCGCGACGTTTGGTGAAAGGCGGAATGTGATGTTACACGCCGTCGAGGACTTGGTTGCCGCACTGAAGAGCGGTAAACCGCCGGCTTCAAACGGGCACAGCGCGTGGAAAACTCTCCGCGTTTCTCTGGCGGCTCAGCAGGCTGCGCAAACTGGCGAACGGGTTTTCCTGAACCTTGAGCACTAATCCAAGACACTCGATTACGGTGGTGGCCGGGGATGCCGGCGGAGCAAGCGCTGTTATCCCCGTTGTCGTAATCCTTCTTTCGCAACCCGGTTATCGCGTGCAGAGTTTGCTTTACAGGGAAGCTCGATCAGTCTGGGCGAGTCGCGGATTGCCTTTCGAACCCTTGGATGAAAGTACAACGACGCAAGATGCGGAACATGTGCTTACCGAATTCCGAACTAACCTCTTATTGACCGGAACGTCATACAATCACATTGACCTCGAAAAAAAGTTCATCTCAGCAGCTCGAAAGCTGCGGGTACCTTCGTTATCTGTTTTAGATTTTTGGTCAAATTATGCAATACGGTTCAGCGATGCGGAGGGAACCGTGTCCCATGTGCCTGACCGCATTGCGGTAATGGACGAGAGGGCGCACGATGAAATGGTTGCCGCCGGCTTTGATGCGAGTCAGTTAGTGATTACCGGCCAACCCGCTTTGGATGATCTGATAAGTTACAAAAAAGCCCATACGGATGAACGAGGCGCAACCCGTGCGAGCCTGGAAATCGAAGAGGAGGACCGTCTCGTACTATTTGCCTCCCAACCACTAGCCGCGGTTTTCGGTGATAATTCGGACAGCCCGTTGTATCCGGGCTACACCGAGATTACGGTCCTTGATGCGTTGGTTAGATCTCTGGAAAACATTGCCCAACGCCATCCACAACGAATTGCTCTATTGATTCGGCCGCACCCGCGGGAAAGCGAGCACGGCTTTGAGAATCGGCGCAGTGAGTCAATTCGGATCTTTGTGAGAGCTGATGGCGATAGCCGGGAAGTGGTGTTGGCATCGGATTTGGTTACGGGCATGACCACAATGCTTCTGGTTGAAGCATGCTTCCTGGGAGTTCCGGTGGTCAGCTTGCAACCAGGATTGCGCACCACGGATCCTCTTCCCACAAATCAAACTGGTCTTAGTCGGCCGGTTTATTCTGCTAACGAGTTTGAGTCGGTGATTGAGGGCTTATTGTTTGATGAGTCGGTGCGCCAAAAAGCGCTGGAGAACCTGGCGCTGACGGTGCCGCCGGGTGGCGCAGCGCAGTCCGTTGCACGGGTAATCGGTTCGATGCTCTAATGAATGCAAATAGAAAATATAGAAGAAAACTGTGAGTAAACTGGCCCTTCATGGAGGATCTCCGGTCCGAGACCGGCCTTTCCCTCCCTACATCACGATAGGTAAAGAAGAGAAACGCGCTGTAGCAGAGGTGCTCGACAGCGGCGTGCTATCCAAGTTCCTCGGAACCTGGTCGCCCGATTTCTATGGCGGCCCCCGCGTACAGAAGTTTGAGCAGGAATGGGCCGAGTATTTTGGAGTAAAACACGCTGTCAGTGTTAACTCGGCTACCTCGGCACTAATAGCTGCGGTAGGAGCGGCGGGAATTGAACCGGGAGACGAAGTTATCGTTTCGCCTTACACCATGAGTGCTTCGGCATCATGTGTTTTGGTCTATAACGCCATCCCAGTGTTCGCCGATATCGACCCAGAGATATTCTGCATAACTCCCGAAGCGATTCGGCAAAGAATCACTCCTCAAACTAAAGCCATTCTCGCAGTCGATATCCTGGGTCATCCTGCGAACATGGATGGAATTATGGAGCTTGCAGCCGAATACGGTCTCACCGTGATCGAGGACGCTGCGCAAGCACCAGGATCATTGGACAACGGTCGTTTTGCGGGCACGATGGCCCACTTAGGGGTTTTCAGCCTTAACTATCACAAGACCATTCATACCGGCGAGGGCGGCTTGATCGTTACCAATGACGACAACCTGGCAGAACGTCTACAGTTGATTCGCAATCATGCCGAGGTAGTAGTTGCTAATAAGGG
>JALZOO010000600.1 GCA_030913905.1 Acidobacteriota bacterium | reverse complement strand
GTCAGCAACAGTCAATACTGAAACAACCGGTGCCCCTGCGGCCAACGCTCCCTCAATGACGTTGGACGTCACCGAGAGCGCGGTAACCGAAATCAAGAAATTTATGTCGGGCGAAGAGGGCTTGCCGGAGACTGCCGGACTTCGAGTACGCGTAGTTCCCGGGGGCTGCTCGGGTTTCCAGTACAGCCTGAATATTGAGGAAGATTCGCGGCAGGGCGATTTTATTCTCGACCAGGGCGGCGTCAAACTTTTTGTCGACATGTTCAGTGCGCAGTATCTGAACGGCGTGAAAATCGATTACGTAACGGGCGTTATGGGTTCGGGCTTCACGTTCACTAATCCAAATGCGACCGGCAGCTGCGGCTGCGGTACCTCGTTTACAGCTTAAAAAAGTAGGACAGAGATTCGAGTCTGTCCCGAGAAAGAAAGAGACAGACAGGATGTCTGTCGTACTCAAAGCGCGGTGCGCGATTCATTGGCTCGGTGGTCTTCAGATCATCGAGCCACTTTCGCGTACCGCGTTAGTATTTTGGGGATCCCGTAGATCGTTTATTCTGATACCGAGTATTAAGTAATAGAAGATGTTGAAGCTAAAGCAAGTTGAATCGGAAGAAGATATTCAGCAGACGCGCCGGCTCTTTGATGAGTATGTGACGTGGCTGGGCGTGAATCTTTGTTTCCAAAACTACGACAAAGAGGTGGCTGAGTTGCCGGGAGAGTACGTTCCGCCGACCGGCCGCTTATGCATTGCTACTGAAAACGATGAGGTAGCGGGTTGCATCGCATTGCGAAAACTTGACGATGGTATTTGTGAAATGAAGCGGCTATATGTTCGTCCGCAGTTTCGCGGTAGCGGATTGGGACGAACGTTAGTCGACAGGGTCATTGAAGAGGCGCGCGCGATTGGCTATGACCGAATGCGTCTTGACACCTTGCCGGGAAAGATGGACCAGGCAATCGCGATGTATGATTCGCTCGGCTTCAAGGAAATCGAACGCTATTACGATAATCCTTATGAAACCGCCGCCTTCATGGAGCTGGACCTAAGGCAGAAGGCAGTAAGCAGTAAGCAGTAAGCAGACGGCAGACGGCAGACGACAGGCGGCAGTAGGCGAAAGGCAGGATTAGTCGGATCGCGACTGCGCCATGTCTTCCAGCATCTACTTCTCCTGCCTTTTGCTTTCTGCCTTACGTGGCCGCTTGCTCAACTCATACAGTTGTGCCAAATTCGTCGAAATCAAATCTAAACAGTCAGGAGCAAGAGCTAATGCCAAATATCGTAGCTGAAACTGCCACAGGCACGCAGACCATCGACGCACCGGAGGGAAAGAAATTGGTTCTGGTGATTGAAGACGCAGGTATCGACATACTTCACCGCTGCGGTGGGAACGCTCGCTGCACCACATGCCGCGTCGAAATCCTTGACGGTGATCCCGGCGAAATGGGAGAACTCGAGCGCGACCGCCTGGCTGTGGAAGCCGAGCTTGCAGACAACGTGCGCTTATCTTGTCAGATTCGTGTTAAAGACAATCTGAAGATCAGGGTGATTAATCAAGCCAGCGTCAGAGGAATGGATCCAGGGCCGCGGCCGTTTGATGAGTAAGTCGAACTTAATTGCATCGGCGGTGCTCTGGGTGTAATCTTCGGCCGTAACCATACACATAATGCAGGCCAGACATTGCCGTCTGTCCTTACCGAAGAATCGAGACAGGCAAGAATGCTGTCCTACTTAACGGAGGTTCGGATGTTAATTGAGTCAACTGTTCATGTCCCCGTCAGTCTGGCTATGTTTCAAGAGCTGTTTCACCCCCCTAACGCGGAGGCTCTTTTTCGCATCATTTTCCGTTGGCTTCACTTCGTCGCTGGTATCACCTGGATCGGACTTCTATATTTTTTCAACCTGGTGAATGTGCCGGTCCAAAAAGGACTCGACGCCGACACGAAGAAGAAAGTGAATCCAGATTTGTTGGGCCGTGCGCTTTGGTATTTTCGATGGGGCGCTGTGGTCACCGTGCTGGCCGGCCTGGCCTATTTTGCGATGTACATCCTGTCTCCAGACGTGAGGAACGCTAATACTCTCGGCGGAGGAAACCTGAACGTTTGGGTGATACTGGGCGCGTGGCTCACCTACCCGATCGTTCTCTTCGTGGTCGAGTTTCTGATCATCAAGAAAGTGCCGGCGCTCATTAAGGACGGACGTCTGTTCGCGATTGTCTTTTTTGTTTTGGCGGCGATCGTTACGTGGGGACTCGTCAAATTCTTCGATAGCATGCTGACGGTTGGTGGCGAAAGCTACGCCAGCAACAAAGCCTATTCGATTGGTATTGGCGGCGCCTACGGTATCGTGATGATGCTCAACGTGTGGGGGATCATCTGGCCAAACAACAAACGCATTCTGGCCGCGACCGCAGGCACAGGACCTGCTGCCCCGCCGGAATTGGCGCGGCAAGCTTTTATCGCCTCTCGCACCAACGCCTGGTTATCGCTTCCCATGCTTCTATTCATGGGAACATCGCACGGCGATTGGGTGATATTGGGCAAGTAACAGTGAGCAGTGAGCAGTGGGCAGTGAGCAGAGAACACCTCTGACTCGCTGCCTTTTGCTCGATAAGGTTTCCTTTCCCGGCTGCACACTGCCAACTGCACACTGCCCACTAGTTCCGCCGTCACACTAAATCCTCAGCCTCTTAACGCAATCGCCACACTCCGGCGCAATAGTGGGTGATTTCCCAGAGAGTCGTCTCGCAAGCTCAACGCCAGCGCGCCACGATAACAATGGAGGTGAAGAATGAGTCCGGCCAACCCTAACGTTTCGTCTTACAAGCCAAGAGAATTCAACTTGAGCGGTTTGCAGGGAATCTCCGATGAAACGCTTGAGATGCACTTCAAACTTTACGAAGGCTACGTCAAGGAAACCAATAAGCTGACCGAGAAGATCACGGAGTTTATCAGCGATGGCAAAGTAGATCAGGAAGAGATGCCTGCCTATTCCGAGCTGACGCGACGCCTCGGTTTTGAATACAACGGCATGGTCCTGCATGAATACTATTTCGACAACCTGAAGAGGGGCGGCGCAACGGGTGATCCGGCATCGACCACTGAGTTTGCTAAAGCTGCTGAATCTAGTTTTGGTAGTTATGAGATCTGGAAGGCTGATTTTGTCGGCATCGGGAAGATGAGAGGCGTAGGTTGGGCCATCACTTATCAAAACCCGAAGAATGGCCGTCTATCAAATCACTGGATCACTCTTCATGAAACTGGGAACATCGCCGGTTTCGATCCTGTGCTCGTAATGGACGTCTGGGAACACGCATACCTGCTTGATTACAAACCGGCGGATCGCCCGAAATACATTGAGGCGTTCTTCTCAAACATTGACTGGGCGATGGTCGAGAGTCGACTCCGCAAGAACTCGGGCGTGAAGACCGCTGGAGCGTAATTCAGGCAGCAGGATGCAGGAGCAGGAAGCAGGAGCAGTAGTTTAGTCTTCCTGCCACCTGCCCCTGCCTCCTGTCTCTTATTTCTGTGGGAGAGGCGGCCTCCTCAAACCGCAATCAACATCCAAAGCCTTAAGGAAGTTGAGCAGGTCCTGACGCTGATCGGGAAGAATATTGCGC
>JALZOO010000522.1 GCA_030913905.1 Acidobacteriota bacterium | reverse complement strand
GCGGTTAGGCGAACCGCGACCGAAGACGGCAGACCGATGACGGCCGAAAAAAGATGACTGAAGACCGCAGACCGATGACCGTAGTATCGCCCGTCGCCGGTCGTCCGTCCGCCGTCGTTTGTTTATGAAGAAAGCACTCATTACCGGAATCACCGGCCAGGACGGCAGCTACCTGGCCGAGCACCTGCTTGCGCTCGGGTACGAAGTACACGGCCTGGTAAGGCGCGTCGCCCTGGAAGCTCCGGAGCACCGCACGGTGCGTATTGCTCATCTGCTGGACAAGATCACACTTCATCCGGCGAGCCTGGAGAGCTATCCCAGTATCTTCCACGTGATTAGCCGAAACGAGTTTGATGAGTGCTATCACCTGGCTGCGCAGAGTTTCGTCGCCGAGAGTTTTGCCGACGGCTTCTCGACGATGAACACAAACATCAACGGCACGCATTACGTTTTGGCGGCGCTCCGCGAGTTACGCCCCCAGTGTCGCTTTTATTTTGCCGGTTCGAGCGAGATGTTTGGGAAGGTGAGGGAAGTTCCACAAAACGAGAACACACCGTTTTACCCGCGCAGTCCCTACGGCATCAGCAAGGTTGCGGGTTTCGACCTAACCCGAAACTATCGTGAAGCGTACGGAATGTTTTGCGCGAGCGGAATTCTTTTCAATCATGAAGGTCCACGGCGCGGGCATGAGTTTGTCACCCGCAAAATCAGCAGCCATGTGGCGCAAATCAAGTTGGGACTGGCATCAGAGCTTCGGCTGGGTAGTTTGGAGGCCAAGCGTGACTGGGGACATTCGAGAGATTACGTGCGCGCGATTCACCTGATTCTCCAACAAACGGAACCGGACGACTACGTGGTCGCTACGGGAGTCGCCCACAGCGTTCGGGAGTTTTGTGAACGCGCTTTCGCAGAGGTTGGCCTGGATTATCGCGACTATGTGGTTACTGATGAAAGATTTCAACGCCCGGCTGAAGTTGATCAACTACTCGGCGATGCAAGCAAGGCGCGCGAACGACTTGGTTGGCGTCCCACATATACTTTCGAGGAGTTGATTAGCGAGATGGTGCAATCAGATCTCGAAATAGTCCGCCGCTCGATACGTGCGCCCCACGTCAGTCCAGCAACGGTGAATACAAACTCCTAACGAGGCAGGTCGAATGCGCATACTCATAACCGGCGGTGCTGGTTTTATTGGCTCGCATCTCTGCGAGCGGTTGATAAACGGTGGAGACGAGGTCATTTGTCTCGACAACTTCTTCACCGGACGGCGAGCCAATCTTCTACACCTACTCGACAATAACCGCTTCGAGTTGGTGCGCCATGACGTGATCGAGCCGATACTTTTAGAGGTGGATCAAATCTATAACCTCGCTTGCCCGGCCTCGCCTATTCACTACCAATACAATCCCGTCAAGACAGTTAAGACGAGTGTAATGGGCGCCATCAACATGCTTGGTTTGGCGAAACGTGTACACGCGCGCATTCTGCAGGCGTCAACATCTGAAGTCTACGGTGACCCGCTCGTTCATCCGCAGACGGAAGAGTATTGGGGTAATGTCAATCCGATCGGACTTCGCTCGTGCTATGACGAAGGGAAGCGTCTGGCGGAGACGTTAATGATGGACTATCACCGGCAGAATCATGTCGATATCCGGATCGCGCGAATTTTTAATACCTACGGACCGCGCATGCTTGAGAACGACGGCCGCGTCGTTTCAAATTTTATTGTGCAGGCGCTGCGCGGTGAGCCGCTCACGCTGTACGGCGATGGCGATCAAACACGTTCCTTCTGCTACGTGGACGATCTGGTTGAAGCCCTGATTCGACTGATGAACACAGACAATGTTCATGAGCCGGTCAACCTCGGCAACCCGGGCGAGTTTACGATCAAGCAACTGGCAAATGAGGTGGTCGAGATCTGCGGGTCTAAGTCGAGCGTCAGCTACTTGCCGCTGCCGCAGGACGATCCGAAGCAGCGGAAGCCCGACATCTCTCGAGCACAAAAGCTGCTCGGCTGGAATCCAACCATTCCGCTCAGGGAAGGCCTGGAGAAGACAGTCGGATATTTTAAGAACGCATTAGAAACAGGACAGCCGGCTGAAAATGAAGAAAGATCAGCCGTCGGTGTAGTAAGTCAGTAGTCGGCTTCCTACCGGCAGCATTCAACATCCTCCCAACCGCATGAACGTACTTTTGCTTAATCAGTGTTTCTATCCCGACGTGATGGCGACTGCCCAGCAGTTAACCGATCTGGCGGTCGGACTGGTGGAAGAGGGGCACAACGTCACCGTGATTGCGAGCGACCGCGGCTATGACAATCCCGCGAAGCGTTTTCCACGTCGCGAAACCTGGAAGGGGATCAGGATCATTCGCATTCCCTCACTGGCCCTTGGGAAGGCAAGCAGATGGCGACGCGGAGCAACCTTCGCCAGCTTTCTCGTCAATTGTGCGCTGCGATTGTTACTGCTTTCCAGATTCGATGTTGTTGTGGCTCTAACTTCACCACCGTTGATTTCGTTTCTGGGCGCACTGTTTGTGCGTCTCAAAGGCGGAAAGTTTTTCTTTTGGGTGATGGACCTGAATCCAGACGAAGCCATTGCGGCTGGTTGGTTAAAACCGGATTCGGCGCCTGCAAAAATTCTTGCGCGTTTCCTTCGGTATAGTCTGCGACATTCTCATGGCGTGATCGCACTAGACCGCTTCATGAAGCAGCGCATCGTTGGCAAAGGCGTGCCAGAAAAGTTGGTGACAGTGCTGCCTCCATGGGCGCATGACGTCCGATTTGACAGCGAAGGAAGAGAAGCTTTTCGACGTCAGCATGAACTCCAAGACAACTTCGTTGTGATGTACGCCGGAAACCACAGCCCTTGCCATCCGCTCGACACGCTGCTAGAGGCAGCTCGTCGCCTGGCAGGAGAAAAGCAGATCGTGTTTTGTTTTGTCGGCGGTGGCAGCGAACAAGGAAAGGTGAGGGAATTTGCCAGCCGGCACGCTCTCGAAAATATTCGCTGTTTACCTTATCAGCCTTTCAGCGAACTGTCCGCGGTGCTGTCGGCGGCAGACCTGCACACGGTCGTAATGGGCCGGGATTTCGTTGGAATCGTGCATCCATCCAAGGTTTATAACATATTGCAGGTTTCATCTCCGTTGCTCTATATCGGCCCCCCGGAGAGCCATATTACTGAGCTTGCCGCGCGTCTCAACGGCAACAGCCGCATGTATACCGCCGCTCAAGGCGACGTCGAGACCATAGTCAACCAAATCCGCGCCGCTGCAAAAATGGAATGTAAGCCAAGGTCCAGTTTGGTTCCCGAAAACGGCGGGGCTTTTTCCCGGCAATCGTTGCTTCCACGTCTGATCAAACTACTGACCTCGGAGGTCTTGCCCGAGAGTCAGATCTCCCACGCAGACGCCGGATATGTTCCGGCAAGGGCTGGTGACCGTTAATTAGAAGGTCTACCTTCCCCAGTTAGAAGAGGTATCCATGAACACCTATTTCGCCCTATTCGTGATCGCGACTCTCGCGTCGCTGACCATCACCCCGCTTATTCGCCGGCTGTGCGAGCGTTACAAATTGCTCGACGTCCCAATGGACAACCGGCGCGTTCATACGCACGGGATCCCGCGCCTGGGCGGCATTGCAATCTACGCGTCGTTACTCATCGCGTTGTCCATGTTGCCCCTCGTTTCAAATAATCTGACAGAATCGCTTCGGGATTACACCAAGCTGATTCTCGTCATTGCGGTGCCCGCAACACTGGTATTGCTGCTGGGTATTTACGATGACCTACGAGGCACAAACGCGCGCGTCAAATTCATCGGGCTGGGCTTGATTGCCACGCTCTTCTTTGCGATGGGCGGGCGTATCGAGGCGCTCGCGATTCCATTTGTCGGTGTGGTTGAGTTTCCGCCGGTGATTAGTTTCGTGATTACAGTCTTTTGGTTGGTAGCGATTTCGAACGCCTTTAATCTCATCGACGGCATCGATGGGCTGGCCCCGGGCGCTGCGCTGTTTGCCTCAGTTGTGATCTTCGTCGTCTCACTCGGGCAAGCCAACCCAATGATGATTGTGGTCACTCTCGTCCTATGTGGTGCGCTCACCGGTTTTCTTCGTTACAACTTCAATCCGGCTTCCATCTTTTTGGGAGACTCAGGCGCACTGTTTGTAGGGTTCCTATTGGCCTCGTTATCCGTGGTCGGGGCCCAGAAAGCGACGACCGCGGTCGCTGTTATCACTCCCGTCCTCGCTTTTGGTCTGCCGGTAGTGGACACGGGTGTCACCATGGCGCGCAGACTCATCAGCGGGCGGCCAGTCTTTCAGGGCGACGGTGAGCACATTCACCACATGCTACTCGCTCGAGGATGGTCGCAGCGAAGAGTCGTGCTGATTCTTTACGGTGTTTGTGCTGTGTTCGGATTAGTGGCTGCGCTTTCAACGACAACATCGTCTCCTCAAACCGGGTTTGTGTTGTTTGTCATTGCCGTGGCAGTAACAATTGCCGTCGGTCACCTCCGCTATCACGAAGTCGATGAGCTTCGCGCGGGTGTGAAACGAACGGTTGGCGATCGGCGGGCGCGGGTGGCCAACAACATTCGCGTGCGGCGAGCCGGCCGCGCGCTTTCGAATGCTTCCAATCTAAACGACCTCTTTGAAGCGATTGCGTTGATGCTCGAGGCTGAGGAGTTTGCCTATGCAAACGTTCAGCTCGGCCAGCCTGGTCATGCAGAGAGTAACGGGCGGGCATATGCAGCTTGCCGTCAGCGCCGCTCGTCGCAGCCGATACAATTTCGCAACGGCCGCATTTTGTGGTCATGGAAGCGCGAGGGCTTGCACGAAGAGGACGTCATAGGTTCCAGCAAGTATTGGTGTTTTAGACTGCCCCTCTCAACTGAAGCGGGCGAATGGGGATGGATAAATCTCTACCGGCCATTCGACGTCGCGCCCGTACTGATGGAAATGAATTATCTATTTGGATTCCTGCGCACAGACCTGGCGGCAGCGTCCAGCCGGATTCTTCAGTCATACGAAAAGCCGTCGAGCATAGGTCAAGTCCGATTGCCTGTTCCTGCGGGGAAAATCGCCGGATAAATGCAGGCATTTGTAGCAGACTCGCTCAGTGTGCCTGCAGCTTCAGGCAAGCTGCGTGTAGCGGGTGCCCTGGGAAGTGTAATCTTCTTCTCGCTGCTTGTGCTGCTTGTTATCACCGCCCTTCCATACGGGACAAGGGAAGCGTGGTGGAAAGCTTTATTTGTCTGCGCGGTCTTCACGCTCGCGATTCTATGGCTGGTCGAGGGGTATCTAAGCCACACGTGGATAAAGGATGGGCGGGGTGTCATTCTGCCGCTGTTGGCGCTCGCCATCTTTTCCGTCATTCAAACGATTCATTTTCCGCTTGCGACTAGTCTTCCGGGTGGAATCACACCAGTTCCCTGGAATGCCATCAGTGTCGATCCGTATCAGACTCGCTTCTTTGCGCTGCAAATCTTCAGCCTGATACTGGCTGCAGTGTTTCTGTTTAATTACGCGAACACGGAGAAGCGATGGCGCATTCTCATTAATCTGATTATCGGTGTGGCCGTAGCGAGCGCCATTTTCGGCATTGTGAGGCGGACCACCCAGCATGACACTGGGTTTGTATTGCCACTAATTAAGTTGGAGCAGGGATACGGCCAGTTCATAAACAGAAACCATTTCGCTTTCATGATGGAGGCGGCCCTCGGATTGGGCTTGGGCATGACGATAGGCGGCGGCGTGAGACGCGACCAGGCGCTCATTTACTTTGCCGCGTTGATGCCAATCTGGACAGCACTGGTGTTGTCTGGTTCGCGGGCCGGACTTATCGCCATGCTTGCCCAGGTAATAGTCGCAGCATTGTTGTTCAGTCTTGCAACCCGGAAGCGCGATTCAGACTCAGAATCAAGAGTCGTGCAAATCATGCGATCAAGGGCAGTGCAGGTCAGTCTCGTAGTGGTCCTATTGTTCGGAATTGTGCTCGGCACGCTGTGGCTGGGTGGTAATGATCTGGCTTCGAGAATTGCCGAGTCGCGTAGCGACCTGAGCTCGGAAACCGATTACGGGCGCAGGGCGGTCAGCCGGAACGATATCTGGAAGCTAACGCTGCGAATGATCGCGGCAAATCCAATTGTCGGAGTCGGCATGGGGGCGTATTGGGCCTCCGTGCCCACCTTTCACGATGGCTCCGGCCAGATGACGCCACAAGAGGCACACAACGACTACCTGGAGGTAATAGCGAGTGGCGGAATAGTCGGCTTGGCAATTTTGGTATGGTTTGTAATCGTAGTCCTGCGCAAAACCCGCGAGAACTTACGTGCCTCGCACCGCTTTCGGCGTGCAGCTTGTTTCGGTGCGGCCATCGGGATAACCGGAATGGCCGTCCATAGTCTTGTTGATTTCGGGTTGCACGCTATGATTAACGCATTGATCTTTATCGCGTTGGTAGTAATGGTTACCGCGAAACCGCCATGGGCTACCGAAAGAATAAGAGAGACGATATGATTCGCTCGATGAGAAACAAAGTTCTGGCATTGTGTGTTGCGATTTCGCTGGCTTCGGCGACGAGTGGGGCATTCTTGCCGCAATCCGGCGGAGCTAGCGCATTCCAGGGGCAGGACATAATGGGCGGCGCGGCGATAGTTTTTAAACGCCCGGCGCGTGTGCGGGACTTACTCGGCGGCGCCGCCATGCTGGTTGTGAAACGACAGAGAACAGCCGCGCGGTCAACCGATATTGCCAGAAACACGTCACCGACTCGGCGGCGGCCGAAACCTGGTGAGCCTGAAGTCGTCGAAGCAGGAATACCAGCAGGTGAGCAAGGCGAGGCGCTCAAGAACGAGGGGAACGCGTTTTACGACAGCGGCGATTTCGCTCATGCGATCGAGTCGTATCTGAAAGCGTTAAAACAAACCCCGAATGATGCGGTTCTCTACAACAATCTTGGTGCAGCTTACGTCAGCAGCGGCAAGAACACTGAGGCTATCGATACGTTTAAGAAATCGCTGGCCATAAAGTCGAATGACGCTGACGCGTTCTTTAATCTGGCGATTGCTTACGGCGCGTTGGAGAAATACGGCGAAGCTTTGGAGGCATTCAAGCAAGCACTAACTCTCAAACCTGATTGGGCCGAGGCCTACAACGGTCTGGGCGACACCTACCTGGGCCTGAGCCAGTATCAGGAGGCTGCGAACGCTTACCAGCAGGTAGTACGACTGCAACCCGATAACGCGTCAGCCTACAGTAATCTCGGCTTTGCCTACGACAAGCTGGCGATGTCGGCGCAATCGGTAGAAGCTCTGCAAAAGACCGTCAAGCTCAAGCCCGACGACGCCGTTGCTCATAACAACCTTGGGGCGAGTCTTTACAAGAGCGGTCGCTATGTTGAGTCGATTGATGCGTTCACCAACGCCACTCGATTGAAGCCGGAGGACGCAGAAGCGTTGAACAACCTGGGTGCGGCTTACTACATAACTGAGCAATATCCGAAGGCCCTCGAGAATTTTGTGAGAGCCACAAAAGCAAAACCGGACTTTCCCGACGCTCAGTACAATCTTGGTAACGCCTACTACATGTCAGCCAACTACCCGGAAGCGACCAAAGCTTACCGTGAAGCAATCAGACTGAAACCTGGATACGCGGAGGCCCAAACGAATCTTGGAAGCTTGCTAATCGCCCTGAGCGATTATCGTCAGGCGGCGGCCGATCTGCAGGAAGCGATTAAACTTCAGGCCGACAATCCCATTTCACATAACAATCTCGGCTACGCCTACCTGAAGATTGGTGAAGCTAGCGATAAGGCAACTGCTGCTGAGTATTACCGCAAAGCGGCCGTCGAGTTTAAGGAAGCGATTCGGTTGAAACCCGATTACGCAAAGGCCCTAAACAACCTTGGCCTGGTCTACAACAAATTAGCCGACTACCCCGGCGCCATAGAAACGATCAAAAAGGCAATTCAGCTGAAACCGGATTTTGCGGAGGCTTATTACAACCTGGGTACCGCCTACTACAATGGCAGCCAGTTTAACGAGGCAGTTGCCGCTCTACAGCAGGCAGTCAAACTAAAAACAGATTTCATCGATGCCTACAACAGCCTCGGCTCCGCTCTTTACCGGGCGCAACAATTTGACCTGGCAATAGAGGTCTTCCAGAAGACGCTCACACTGCGACCTGACGATGCCGTGGCCCACAACAACATCGGCAAAGTTTATGTAAGGACCAAGCGGTACAAAGAAGCCGCGGCCTCTTTCAAGACCGCGGTCGGCCTGAAACCTGATTTCGCCGAGGCGCATTTCAACCTCGCGGTGGCTTATGTGGCGCTTGGCGACGACAAGTCAGCTCTTGGCGAGTATCGCCTGCTCCAGACCCTCGACCCAGCGCTGGCGACCGACTTTTTCAACCGTTTCATCAAGAAGTAGGCTTTTTTTTGGGAATTCAGGGTCAATCCCACTTTAAAAGCTTTGAGAATCCGCAGATAACCATTGACCTCGGGCAAGATGGGCAGTACACTTCGCCCAAAACTAAGACCACTTGACCCCGGTCTCAGCCCGACTCCACAAAGGGGACAATATTATTATGACTATACGACATCAGAAGGGTGTGAAAGCATTAGCTGTCTTCCTCGCTTTTGCCCTCGCCCAAATCTCCCTTCAATTTAGTTTCGCCGCACCCGGTCCTTCGAGATCTGCGGCCCTCCTGCCCCAGGGTCTCCTGGCGAAAGTGACTACCAAAGGTGGTCAGGCTATTACCATTAACGGGATTAGTTCTCCGAGCGGGTCGAGCGTTGCTACGACAGCCATCGTCGAAACTCCTCCTGGTGTTGAAGCTACGATTGACCTCGGTCCTCTGGGATCGATCGATCTGGCCCCCGGCACAAAGGTGAAGATCGAGTACGACTGTCCGCCGGACAAACAGAACGATCCGAATCCGGATGAATGCAAAGTCAAGGTTACCGTCCTGGCTGGCTGCATCGTCTCACATTACAAGAAGGGTTCGCGTCACCAGGTCGATACTGCCACGCAAGAGAACGTAGCGCAGAGCGACAAAGAAAAAGAGAAGAAGGGTGGCGGTGCAATTCCATTCTGTGTAGACGCTCCAATCGCTGGTGCGGCGATTGCCGCAGCCGGTATCGCATGGCCCCTAATCGCAGCACTTCTAGCTGCTGCGATTCTTATTCCAACTGCGGCGGTCATCTTCCTCGATGAGGGTGGAGCAAACCCAAGCCCGTAGCTCTGGTCTTAACCAGCTAAACGAAAAGCGTGCCCTCCGCGAGGAGCCGGCACGCTTTTTATTTAGGCCCAAACCATGAGGCCGCTTGAGCGGCCAATCAAGCAGATGCATATGCAACAGGTCATGTCGCACCGATTCGTTCGATTGCTAGTGCTGGTTATCGGTATCGGCATTTGCGTTTTGACGATTCGAGCCGCAGCAGGTTTTGGAATCTCGCGAATATTGATCAGGTATTCGCAGGTCACTGGACACCTCGGCGTAGCGCAAAAGGCTGCAGAGATGGCGCCGGATGATGCTCAGGCGCATCGGACCGTCGCGG
>JALZOO010000432.1 GCA_030913905.1 Acidobacteriota bacterium | reverse complement strand
GTTGAAGGCAACATCCGCCTGTCTGCGTCTGAAGGTGATTCGAGTGTGAAGTTATTGGGCGGCACCTTCGCAGCAATGATCGGGAAAGGGAAAATAGATTTCACTGTTCCCTCTCGAAGCTGGCGCGGTTCAGGAGCAGATATACGCGTGGCCGCGGGCGAGATTAATCTGGATCTTCCAGCAGGATTTGGCGGCGACCTGGACGCAGAAGTGCTGCGCGCCGGGTTAATCGTCGACTCATATGGCGGGTTGGAACCGCGCGAGAGACAGGGAATTACGCCGCAGAAGATTAAAGTTCGGGCCGGAGCAGGTGGCGCGTTTTTCCAGCTCACGGTGGGCGACGGCACGATCAATATCAAAAAGCAGCAAACAGCCGACAGCAAACAGTAGACAGCTATCGGCTATCAGCTGACAGTTGATTACTCCAGGCTGTTTGCTGTTTACCGTTTGCTGTTTGCTAAACGCAAACTGTATTCTCTCGTCTCATTATCATGAGCATTAAATCCGACAAATGGATTCGCCGTATGGCTCAAGAGCACGGCATGATTGAGCCGTTCGAGCCGTATCAGGTGAAGGAGAGTGATGGTAGACGGCTCGTTTCATACGGCACGTCAAGCTACGGCTACGATGTACGTTGCGCGGATGAGTTCAAACTCTTCACGAATATCTACAGCGCGATAGTCGATCCCAAACAATTCGACGAGAAAAGTTTCGTTGACATCAAAGGCGATCACGTAATTATTCCTCCGAACAGCTTTGCCCTGGCTCGCACAGTCGAATACTTCCGCATACCGCGCAATGTCATGACGATTTGTCTGGGTAAGAGCACTTACGCGAGATGCGGAATCATCGTTAACGTGACACCGTTTGAGCCTGAGTGGGAAGGTTATGTGACGCTGGAGTTTTCCAACACTACCCCGATGCCGGCAAAGATTTATGCCAACGAAGGCGTGGCCCAGGTTCTGTTTTTTGAAGCCGACGAAGTTTGCGAGGTCTCGTATAAAGATCGCGGCGGCAAATACCAGGGACAACACGGCGTAACCCCACCGAAACTTTAGTTGTTGTAAAGTCACCGCCTTAAAGAGCTAAGGTAGGTTGCAAATGAAATTTCCGAGACTCAACTGGCAACTGTGGGCGGGTTTCCTGCTAAGCGTAATTGCCCTTCTCAGCTACCCGTTTCTTTTTGTCAGATTTCCGGTCACACGAGATTTTCCGTGGGCCAATCTCTTACTGTTCGCCATTGCCGCGATGCTTGTAATGCTCGGTTTTCGGCGCGGGTTCGCCGCTGATCGACCTCGTCCCACACTATCGAAAGTCGCAGCCTCGATACTCGCCACCCTCAGCGTCGCAGTTCTTGGATTATTTATTTTCTCGATCTTTGTCGTGGGGAGATGGATGCCCGCCTCGCAGGGCGCGCCGCAGGTTGGACAGAAGGCGCCGGAGTTCACACTCACCGATACGAGCGGCCGGCAGGTTTCGCTTTCGGAATTGCTTGCGGCTCCAGTCAATGGCGCAACTGGGAACACGGGCGCCCTCGCCCGCAATCAACAGGGGGCGCCAAAGGGTGTGCTCCTCATCTTCTACCGCGGTTACTGGTGACCTTCTTGCAACTCCGAGTTGCGGAGCATTGAGCAGAGTTTAAATAAGTTTCATGAGGTAGGAATTCGGCCCGTTGCCGTTAGCGTCGACAGCCCGGAAATCAACCGCGACCTTTCTGAGAAAGCCGGCTACACTTTCACGTTTCTTTCCGATCCTAAAGCTGAAGCAATTCGACGATACGATCTGCTTCATGCAGGAGCAGGAGAAAACGGGCAGGACATTGCGCGCCCGGCGGAGTTTCTGTTGGATTCTTCAGGCACCGTTCGCTGGGTAAACCTCACGGAAAACTACTGGGTTCGCGCGCGACCTGAACAGATTCTCGAAGCAGCAAAGTTGCTTGAGTAGGTTTTCCCTATTCAGAGTCGACTCAATGTTGGCGGGGGCGCGCTACGCTTGCCCCCTTCCCAACCTGCGAATTGGCGCAAGTCGCTCGCCTGCCTCCTGGTCTGCGAAATCCGTGTAATCTGCGGACGTGTCTTCAGCTGCGCCTACTTGATCGGATTGCCATCAGTGTCGATCAACCTCACTTCGCCGAGGTTTAGCTCGCGAATCCCTTTCTCAATCTTCTCCCGGTCGCCAACAATCACCCAGACCAGGTTCTCCGGGCGCACCACCTTCACGGCCGCCTCGTTAAGGTTGGTCACCGTGAGCGACTTCACCTTGCCGGCATAGGTTGAGTAATAGTCAGGAGTCAGACGAAACTCGACGATTTCTTTGATGGCCTGTCCGACGGCAGTGTTCGTCTCCCAGAGACCCGGCAGCGCCTGCGTCAGATTACTCTTCGCCATTGCCAGTTCGTCCGCAGTGATTAGCCGGTCTTTCAAGATCCCACGCAGTTCGCTGGTGATCTCCATTGCCGACTCTTTCGTCTTGTCTGTCTGCACCGGCGCGTAAACAAGAAAGATACGCTGGCCGCGCGCCGCGGGAAGGAAGCTGCCTGCGCCGTACGACCAGTGTTTGTTCTCACGCAGGTTCATGTTGAGTCGTGAAATGAATGCGCCGCCCAACACTGTATTCATCGACTCGATAGAAAGCTCATCAGGGTTTGATTTCGGCGGCGCCAACACGCCGGCAAGAATTACTGACTGAAGTGCCCCCGGCTTGTCGACCAGATACACCACCTGCTTATCCGGCAGAGGTGTCGTGGCGATATTCTTCTGTGGAAACTGCCCGCCCTTCCATCCAGCGAAGAGAGCTTCAAGCTTCGGTTGGATCTCCGCCAATGTCGTGTCCCCGACTACGAGCAGCGTGGCGTTATTCGGCTTGAACCACGTCGCATGAAACTTCATTAGATCCTCACGCGTGAGTTTTGCTACCGACCCCTCAGTGCCTGACCCGCTGTAAGGATTGCCGTAGGCATGTGTCGTCCCGTAGAGGAGTTTAGGAAACACGCGCAGGGCCATTTGTATCGGCTGCGATTTCTCTCTTTGGATTGCCGCAATCTGCAACTTCTTTAGTCGTTCGAAATCTGACTGCGGGAAGGCCGGGTTGAGAATTACGTCGGAATAAAGATTAAGGGCCCGATCAAGCGTCGTCTTCAGTGTGGAGAGCGAGACGGTAGACGTGTCGAGGTTAGACCCGGTGCCAAGAGTTGCACCGAGCGAGGCGAGTTCCTTGCTGATCTCGATTGAGTTCTTCGCCTTCGTGCCTTCGTCGAGCATGTTCATCGCCAGTGTGGCAGTGCCCGGCTGTGCGAACTGGTCGGCCGCGAACCCAGCGTCGAGCAGCAGACTCAGATTTACCACCGGCACGCTGTGACGCTCCGCGACAATGACTTCCATTCCATTCGAAAGCTTCGCTCGCTGCATCGCGGGAAACTTCGGTTCCGGTCCCTCGCCTGGCTTAGGCATCTGTTTGCGATCGGCCGCAGTTTGCGATGCCTGGTAACTCGGATACGGAACGATCTCGAGCGTGTAGGAGCCATCCGAAAGCCAACGCTTGCCGGCGGCCTGCAAATCAGCAGTGGTGGCAGCGGCCATTCGATTCAGCGAATGCTGATACGAGTCGGGACTTCCGCCAAACACCTGGCTGCGCGCGAGAATGTCTGACTTGCCTCCGAACCCGCCAATTCTTTCGGCGCCGCGGATGAACTGGGCAAACGTTTGTGTCCTGACTCTTTCAAGCTCGTCCTGTGCGGGCGCTGCCGCAAACACCTTCTGCATCTCTTCGTTTACGGCTTTCTCGATGGCTTTCAGGTCGCCGCCGGGTTTGGCCGTGACCTGAACGATGAACAGACTCCCGATCTCACGTTGGTCGAGAAACGCCCCAACGTCTGTGGCGATCTGCTCGTCGTAAACAAGTCGTTTGTATAGTCGCGAAGCTTTGTCGGAAACGAGAACGTCCGACAACAGAAGAAGATGGTCGTTATCCGCTGTACCTATGCCCGGAACATTCCAGACCTTGTAGAGGCGCGCCTGCGGAACGCGGTCCTGAGCTACTTGTCGCTGCTCGCCAGTGCGCGGCGCGACCCATTTGTTGAAGTGCGCAACGGGTGGCCCGGGCGGGATCTCGCCGAAATACTTTTCGACTTTCGCGCGCGCTGTCTTCGCGTCAATATCGCCGGCGATTACGATCACAGCGTTCGCAGGACCGTAGTAAGTCTTGAACCACTCCTTGACGTCGTCGAGTGAAGCCGCGTTGAGATCCTCCATTGAACCAATCACGGTATGACTGTAAGGATGACTCGCCGGGAAAACTGCTTTGGTGATCAGTTCATCGCTGATACTGTACGGCTCATTCTCACCCTGCCGCTTTTCGTTCTGCACTACGCCACGTTGCTCATCGAGTCTGGCCTTGTCGATTGCGCCCAGCAGATGGCCCATCCGGTCTGACTCCAGCCACAGAACAGTGTCGAGTGCAGACACCGGCACGTTCTGGAAGTAGTTGGTACGGTCTTCATTCGTGGTTCCGTTTAGGTCGGTGGCGCCGACCCGCTCGAGGACCTGAAAATAGTCATCATTGGAATTCTCGCTGCCATTGAACATGAGATGTTCAAAGAGATGCGCGAAGCCGGTCTTGCCGAGTTTCTCGTTCTTGGAGCCCACGTGATACCAGACATTAACGGCCACGATCGGGGCCTTGTGATCCTCGTGCACGATGACGGTTAGTCCGTTGCCAAGCACAAACTTCTCATAGGGGATGTCGAACCGCGGCGCAGCGGCGGCTGTGCGCGTCTGGGCAACGGCTAAAAGTGGCGTTAACTGAATGCAGAGAATCAGGCAAAGGGCTCTCAATGGAATTCTTTTCATGTTTATCTCCCGGCTGATTTGGATAAAGGTCTGACCTGGCGGTGCTGGAAATTAGATAGTTTATACGGCTGAACAGAGGTTAAGTTTCAGAAATGCGCCTGGTAAGAAGGGAATTGCACCAGGTAACTTTGCCCGCTTAGCCGTTTGCAAGTCAGGATGGGACAGTATTACTTAAGCAAATTTGCAGGTAAGGAAGGGGGCCTGCCCCCGCTCCGTTGTTGAAGTTTTCAATACTGACTTGCAAACTGGCTAAGCAGGCAGACTCGCTCGGCGGCAACTCCCTTCCGCCCAGCGCATTTCTGAAACTTAACCTCTGTTCAGCCGTATAAACTATCTAATTTCCAGCACCGCCAGGTCAGACC
>JALZOO010000430.1 GCA_030913905.1 Acidobacteriota bacterium | reverse complement strand
ACCTAGCATTCCACTTAAGTAGGTTGACTTTGGACATTGCACATTGGACTAATGCATGCGCTTATTTCACGGTACCGATAACGCTGAAATTCAACGGCCGACTGTGCTGACGCTCGGCGTTTTTGACGGACTCCACCTTGGTCATCAGTTGATCGTGCGCACGGTCGTCGAACGAGCGCTTGCGCTAGGAGCCGTGCCGACCGTGATCACTTTCGATCCCCACCCTCGCGCTGTGTTGCATCCTGAATCAGCGCCCCCTCTTTTGCAGACGCTCGATCAAAAGGTTGAAGGCTTTGGTGTCCTTGGAATCGAACAGACAATTGTGGTTCATTTCGATAAGGCGTTTTCCGAAATTCGCGCCGAGGATTTTCTTCGCAGTGTCGTAAAGGAACGACTGCATGCCAAAGAGGTTTACCTGGGCCGGGGGTTCGCTTTCGGGCACAATAGAGAAGGCAATATCGAATTGCTAAGGCGCGTGAGTAAAGAACTCGGATTTTTCGCCGACGAGGTGCCCGAGGTTCGTCTTCGCAATCAGCGCGTCAGCTCCAGCAGGATTCGTGAGTTGCTGAAGGATGGAAAAGTGAACCTGGCGCGGCGCCTTCTGGGTCGTCCCTACGGCGTGGAGGGTTTGGTAGAGAGGGGCGCGGAGCGGGGCCACCGCCTGGGTTTTCCCACGGCCAACTTACACCCAAGGAACCGCGTCATACCCCGCAACGGTGTGTACGTCACCGGGGCTTTGATAGAGGGGCAATGGCGGCGGAGTGTAACGAATGTGGGCGTTCGGCCGACCTTCGAGTCGACCTCGGAACCTTCTGTTGAGACTTTCGTAATGGATTGGGCGGGGGATTTGTACGGGGACGCCATTCGGGTGCGATTTCTCCATCGCTTACGCGATGAACGAAAGTTCGCCTCAATCGAGGATTTGAAAACCCAGATAGAGAAAGACGTGAGCCGGGCGCGGAGTTATTTTGCACGCGCTGGTTCGCAGCACATGCTCACGCTGGTTTAGATGTCTTTGGAGTGTGGCGGCTCGACGCCGCTTTTCAATCAATATACATGAGTGCAGTAAACGCATTAGTTCCGATTACCCGAGCGCCAAATGGCGCCCGTGTGTCAGCGCATGTGAAAGGCGCCTCCGCCGCGAAAACCTCACCAGCGCCCGAACCATTGACTGACGAAAGCGTGGACGCAATCCTGAAGGGACGCGGTCTACGAGGTTGGCTGCGCGTCGCGAATGTAGCTCGTGTGCTTGGATTGTTGACTCTATATCTTTTCCTCGACACGTACGACATTCGTGCGAGTTTCAAACAGCGCATGGCAACGGGGCGTCGTGAAGAGCTGGAGGGAGAACCTTGGACCAGACGACTCAAGGCCCACTTCCACGATCTTGTCAGTCTCAGTTTGGACAGGCTAATCCGCGTCGTGCGCTTCGTGGTCTTCCGCGGCAATGAGGGTTCCGAAAACAAGGAAGCGCGACTCGTAAAACAAGCAGCATGGTTGCGCAACAGTTTGATTGATTTAGGACCAACCTTCATCAAGATCGGCCAGGCTCTGGGAACACGCGCCGATTTGTTACCGCTGGCTTACGTGAAAGAACTGGCAACACTTCAGGATCAGGTTCCTCCGTTTTCAACGGCTGAGGCTTACGCGAGAATCGAAGCGGAACTTGGTAGAAGCTTGCAGGAGTGTTTTGCCGAGATCGACAGTGAACCCATCGCCTCCGCTTCGCTTGGTCAGGTTTACAGGGCCCGCTTGGCATCTGGCGATGAAGTGGCAGTTAAGGTACAGCGTCCGGATCTGGAAGAGATTATCAGCTTCGATACTGCGGTGCTCTACCGCCTGGTGAAGCTCACTAACCGTTTCTTTCCCAAGGCAAACGAAAATGCCGACTGGGAAGGCATGCTCCATGAGTTTCATGCGACTGTGTTTGAAGAGATGGACTATGTTAAGGAAGGGCGGAATGCAGATCGTTTCCGCTACAACTTCCGCACGTGGCGCGCGATTCGGGTTCCGAAGATTTACTGGTCCCACACAAGCCGGCGGGTGCTGACGCTTGAATTTATCAGAGGCACAAAGGTCGTAGACGTCGAGGGCCTGCGCGCGCGACGAATTTCGGCTGTCAAGGTCAATCGCCTGCTGGTGCGCACTTATCTCAAGCAACTCCTCGAGGACGGTTTCTTTCATGCCGACCCGCATCCGGGCAATTTGTTGGTGATGGACTCGGGCCATTTGGCCTTCTTCGACTTCGGGATGGTGGGTCGTATTACGCCAAAGCTGCAGTCGCAGATGATCGATGCATTTTTTCATGTAATTGGACGCGACGTGCGCGGCCTGGGTCAGGACATCATCAATCTCAACTTTCTTAAACCGGGGGTTGATGCGGAGACAGTACGGCCTGTGGTTGAGCGTCTCTTCAAGGTGTATCTCAATCTGAAGTTGGGTGAGGTGAAGTTTAAAGAACTGACCTACGACCTGGCGGAAGTGGTTTACGAGTATCCGTTTCGTCTGCCGGCAAACTTTACCTACGTGATGCGCGCGCTGATGACACTGGAAGGCATCGGCATCGTGACTGACCCCGGATTCAGCTTCTTTGAAACAGCGAGGCCTTATGCGAAGGAGTTCATGCTGCGCCGCGAGGGACGCGCGTTTCGCAAGTTGATTTTCGACAAGATGACAGGAGCTGAGAATGGCAACGGCAGTATCGAATGGTCGCGAGTCTGGAAGCTGACAAAGATGGCGGCACTGATGTATTTACAGCGTTAATTCTCTCTTCGTGTGGAAACAACTAAGGGCATGGGATGCAACCCATGCCCATTTTTGTGCGTGAGTCCGCTGCGTTCGTTTGTTACTTTGAAAGTTGGCCCCGGACTGCGCCGCCGGGAAATTCGGCGTTATGCACGTTCACGTAGTAATCGCCCGGCTTCTTGATGATTAGCTTGATCTTCTCCTGATCCAATTCCACACATTCCTT
>JALZOO010000287.1 GCA_030913905.1 Acidobacteriota bacterium | reverse complement strand
TTGTTTACTTGCCCGGTGAAGATGACTCGACCGTTCAGTCCAAGCGATGCGGCTGCGGCTTCTAAAGGCTCGCGCTCTGGTCCATCGCCCACGATAACTAGTCGCGCATTGATCTCCGCATGCATCTCGCTAAGTTTCTTAAACGCGCGCAGCAGATCTATCTGCGCCTTTTCCTTCGAAAGCCGACCGACAGCAAGAATCATTCGCACGCCGTCATCAATACCGAGTCGTTCTCTTTGCGCGCTTGCTTGCTGGTTGTTCGCCGCCGGTTCCGGGCGAATTGAATTATGCTGAACGTGGATTCGCTCGCCCGGCACGCCCATCTTCACAAGCTCCTGCCTGAAGGCATCGCAGACGGTGATGACGCGATTCGCCTTCGGTATCGACCAACGATCGAGCCGGTTATAGACAAGCATCTTTCGATCAGTAGTCGTGTAGCCGTGATTGAAAGCAACCCACGGATATTTCTGCCAGAGACGCGAGACGTTCATCAGAAAGTGTGATTTGACCTGGTGAGTGATGATTACGTCAGGTGATTGCTGCTCCACGATCTTGTGGAGACTGCGAATCACGCTTCGGTCAAACCGTCCACGCTCGGGGATGACGTCAACTTCCAGTCCGAGCTTGCGGGCGGCTGAAACAAACTCCGCAGAGTTGTTGCCCCGGTCAAACGTCACCAGAGAAAGCTCGATAACTGGAAAGCCGGCTGACTGTTGCGCGACTTCGTTAGCGGCTCGATGGAACTCAAACATGTTCTTAGCCACAGCATTGACGCTGGTAGCTTCGACGACGGCGAGAATCTTGATCCTGGAGTTTGGATCCGGGCGTGTCAGGTCTGCATTGATCATCACCGAATGCCCGTTTTGACTTCCGGCAAACGGCTTGGTCATCACACGCCATGAAGCACCCAGAACTGATCTTACCGGCGTGCTACAAACTACGGCTGATGCGTGGTAAGGAAGTCGCCAATTTTTTGCGCCGGTAAATCGTCGCACCAGCGAGCGCGCCTCGCGCCATTGACCCCAGTAGCCGAGCACGCAGGCCGTCTTGGCTGCGCGAATCGCGAGCACGTTGCGCAAAAGATCTCGCAACCGCGGCGGACAGGCCGCCTCGATTTCGCTCGCGTCTTCCAGAAACGGTTCGATTGGCCGCGAGCCATTCAAGTTTTTGCTCAGTCCTGAAGCTTCGCGATGAAATTGCGCGAGCGGCTGGAGATTGAAAGCCACCGTCTCATTGAGCAAGACCTTGAGCCAGAGGAAGGCATCTTCGCCAAACGCGCACTTCTCTCGATCGTAAAACCCACCCCACCTGCGAATCACTTCCGCGCGCGTCAGCGTCGAACAGGGAGACATGTAAGCGAGCATGCTCACAAACAGCGAAGGGTCGGTTTCTGCATTAACGCGCTGAACGCCATCCGTAAGTCCGCGTTTGCGCCACATACTTTCTAAAGACTGCCCCGAAGGATATTCAATGTAGCCGCAGGTCACCGACGCCACTTCAGAACCAAAACTTTCGAGCAGCCGCACACTCTCTTGAAGATAGTTCCGGAGCCACGCGTCATCAGCATCGAGAAAAGCGATGAACTTGCCTTGAGCTTGAGCCAGCCCGGCATTGCGCGCGGCCCCTGGCCCAGCGTTGGCCTGACGAATTAAACGGAAGCGCGCATCGACGTAGCTCTCTACGATCGCGGCGCCATCATCCGTCGAGCCATCATCGACGACGATCACTTCGAAGTCGGCGAACGTCTGGGCAGCAATCGAGTCGAGCGCCCGTCGCACGTAGGGCGCCTTGTTGTAAAGCGGAATGATGACTGAAACTCTCAAACGAATTCTCTGCGAAGATGCGGGCGTGATAGTTCGAGGCGGACGTGAGTGGTGAGCAACTGCGAGGAATTCCCTCAAGCTCGATGATAATTGCTGGAGCGGCCAAAATCCAGCGTTTGTTTGGATTTCTCTGCTGGCTTGAGGTGAGGCTGACAAATTCCGTCACTTCGGAGCACCGCGACCCCACGTGACGGTGAATTCGCACGAGAAATCCCCGCTTTTTGCCAAAAGTTCGCCGCTCGGTCCGGATCTTTTCTGTATAATGTTTCCAGGCGCACCCGCCCGAATTTCCCTCTCACTCGAACCTAACCCTATTAAGCTTTTTCCTGGATTTGGTAACCATAATTTCAAATCGAGATCAGTTGTCGCTCGACGACCAGAATCGTCATTTCCAAACAGACCACTTGCACGCCGACCTCGGAGGTCGTTCCGCGCGCGGTGGTGTGGTGACGCTGTCGGCGCAGGTCTTCAAGTTTGTCTTCAGCACCCTGGCGACGATCGTGCTCGCGCGATTGTTGACACCGGACGACTATGGCTTGATCGGCATGGTCGCCATCCTCATTAACTTTGTCGGCATGTTTCAGTATCTGGGCCTGTCAACCGCGACGGTCAAATGGTCTGACCTGAATCATCGTCAAGTTAGCACCTTGTTCTGGATAAACATGGGGCTAAGTGCCGCGATTATGCTCGTCACGATCGCCAGTGGCCCACTGTTGGCCTGGTTCTACAAAGAGCCC
>JALZOO010000284.1 GCA_030913905.1 Acidobacteriota bacterium | reverse complement strand
CTCACACACTTGTCAGACGTGGCCAAAGCCTTAAAGAGTTGTGACGCGGGTGCACGCGCCGTTGCTTTACAGGCGCTGGCGCAGGTCGATGATGAGGACGCCTTCAAGTTGATCACCGGTTTATTTGACGACGACGAGGCTGAGGTTAGAAATTCCGCAGCTCGCGCGCTTTACGAGTTCAAGCCCGATCGCGCTTCCTCATTTACTCGCGCCCTTCGCGAAGGGTCTCCCGAACGCCGTCGCAGAATTGCTGCGGCACTTGATGGCTCGGGATTAGCAGCCGAGGCGATTAATAACCTTGCCGGCGAGAGCCGTGAGAAGACTTACGATGCGTTCTCTATTTTGTTTTTGATGGCCAAGGCCGGAGAAGTGCAAACGCTGCTGAAGACGATCGAGAAACATCCAAACGTCGCCGTACAATTATCTGTAATCAAGCTGCTCACATTCAGCAACCAGCCTGACATCATTTCCGCGTTTCGCAGCCTGGCAGTCAGAGGCTCGCTACCGACGGAAGTGCGATCGGCCGTAATGGAATCGATTTATCAAATCAGCAGCAACGCTCGAGAGAATGCGCTTTCGGTCGCCTAAGCCGCAGCTACGGGCTTCTGATGCTGAACGTATCACCTTGGTGGATGTCGCCGGTCTCTAGTCCCCTTCGAAACCAACGGGCACGCTGCTCGGAAGTGCCGTGCGTAAACGAGTCTGGAACGACGTGTCCTTGCGTCTCGCGCTGAAGCCTGTCGTCGCCCACAGCACTCGCTGCTCCCAAAGCTTCCTCGATGTCTCCTGGCTCGACGACTCCCTTCTTCTGTGCGTAGTGCGCCCAAACTCCAGCCAGGAAATCAGCCTGAAGTTCCAGTCGAACTGACAACTCGTTGTTTTCTTCTTCGCTGAAACGCCCTCTGGCACTGTTGACTCGGTCCATTGTGCCCATCAGTTGTTGCACGTGATGACCAACTTCGTGAGCAATTACGTAAGCTTCGGCAAAATCTCCCGGCGCGCGAAAGCGTGTTTCCAGTTCTCGAAAGAACGACAAGTCGATATAAACCTTCTCATCGCCGGGGCAATAAAATGGGCCAACGGCGGCACCGGCGATCCCGCACGCCGAGTCGACCTGATCGGTGAATAACACGAGAGTGGGCTTGCGATATTGCCGGCCTTGCTGGCGAAAGATATCTGTCCAAACGTCCTCAGTGCTGGCCAACACAACCCGCACAAATTGTTTGGCTTCGTCGTCTTGCGAATTAGTTGACTGCGATGTTTGAGTGCCCGGTTGACTCTCTCGCGGCAGTTGCTCTAACAACTGCCTGGGGTCCGCACCAAACAACAACGCGAGTACGATCAGCACAATTCCGCCGAGTCCACCGCCGATAGCCATACCTCCGCGCGACATGCCGCGGCGATCTTCAATGTTGTCGCTTTGTCGCTCACCTCTCCAGCGCATACTGCCCTCCCCTGTTTGCGATTTGTCCGAATTATCGCATGCTGAAGGGAGTCAACAAACTATCGAAGCGACCGCACGGACAAGGCCCAATTACGAACGATTGGCGTAGCGGATTTCACCAGCGGAATCTGGACAGTTGGGAAACGACGAAAGCGTTGACACTCTCAATAATTTGCAACTAAGATGAGCGCGCCCTCGCTAGATCGTCCGCCGCAATTCGCTGTCTTGCATTAGTGAAGAGTCTCTCCATTTTTTCTAACGTTTGCCGCAGCCGGAGAGAATATCACCAAGCAAGGTTCCAAAGTCCACCTGGGTTGATAGCCTGAATCTCAAACTTCTTTGTAGGAGAAAACTATGCGCAATGCGTTGCTTCCCTCAGTTACTACCTTGCTCAAAGGACTAGGTATTTGTCTGATTGTAACTTTCTCATTTGCTGCCGGAGTATCGGCACAGTCGCAGAGTACGACCGGAACTATTCAGGGCACTGTGCTGGACGCGGACGGGGCAGCTCTCCCTGGCGCCAGTGTGGAGATCAAGAATACTGAAACAAATCTCACGAAGACCGTCACGACCGATGAAGAGGGCCGTTTTGTCGCACTGACTCTACCCCCGGGTAGATACATATTGACGGTTTCGAAACAGGGCTTTGCTACTCTCGTTGTTGAGCGGACAGATCTCACGGTCGGTCAGGCCCTCAATCTTCCGTTAGCGATGAGGGTTTCCGGCGTGGAAGAGCGCGTGACTATCACGGCCACGCCAACAGTAGATACGGTGAAGACAGAGGCTAGCACAACGCTGAATGAGAACACGGTAAACAACACCCCGATTCTTGGCCGAAAGTTTGAGGATCTGCTGACGCTCACCCCCGGTGTCGCCATCGTTCAAGGTCCCGACGGCGATGAGATCACTTTTTCGGGACAACGGGGTGTTTTTAACAACGTCACCCTCGA
>JALZOO010000283.1 GCA_030913905.1 Acidobacteriota bacterium | reverse complement strand
GTGAGGAACCAAAGAAGTTGATTGTGGAGTATTCGCATGGGATGAAGAAAAAACTGTCCCTGGCATGTGCGTTAATCCATCGCCCTGAAATTCTGTTTCTCGACGAACCCTTTGAAGGCATCGATGCGATCGCCTCGCGAACGTTGAAGGACTTGCTCTCGAGACTTACCTCGCGCGGGCTCACCGTCTTTCTGACGTCTCACGTGCTTGAGATCGTTGAACGGCTTTGCAGTGACATCGCGATCATCTCGCGAGGGAAACTTCTGGCCGCGGGTTCATTGAACGAACTACGCCAGGGCATCACGTTGGAAGACGACGGCCGGCAATCAGGTTCCGTGTCTCTTGAAGAGTATTTCATTCACGTCATTGGCGGTGCACCCAGAGGGAGCGAAGAAGAAGTGCTTCAGTGGTTGACATAACAATCTGTCGATTGAAACCGGATCATGCAGGATATTCCGGCACAGACTACTTATTGGGATCGCGTAGCCTACGACAAGCGTT
Organism: Acidobacteriota bacterium; assembly: GCA_030913905.1. Classification (GTDB taxonomy): domain Bacteria; phylum Acidobacteriota; class Blastocatellia; order Pyrinomonadales; family Pyrinomonadaceae; genus PSRF01. The sequence continues at coordinate 1,570 of JALZOO010000283.1, read as the reverse complement.
TCTCACATCCTCTTAGAGTCGAGTGGTTGGAACAGTATCTGGAAAACCCGCAAGCCAGAATTCTTGATTATGGCTGCGGCTATGGACGCACGCTCGCGGATCTCTCCCATGCGGGTTACACGAACAGCTTCGGAGTGGACTTTTCTGAGGCGATGCTCACGCGTGCGATGTTTGAAAAGCCCGGTGAACGGAAGTTGATTCGCAACGACGGGCGCTACCTATCTTTCAAGTCCGAATCCTTCGACGCTGTCTTCCTCTTTGCCGTACTCACATGCATGCCGAAGGATAGCGAACAACGCCTTCTCCTGTCTGAAACAAACCGCGTGCTCAGGCCCGGCGGGTTGATTTATGTCAGCGATCTTTTAGTCAATGATGATAGGCGCAATCTTGAGCGCTACCAGCGAGACGCCGAAACGTACGGTTGTTACGGAGTTTTCAAGCTTCCGGAGGGCGTCGTCGTCAGGCACCACACCAAAGAATGGATCGAGGAAGTTACGAATCAGTTCGAGCGGCTGGAGTATGAACCCTTCGAGGTCAACACGATGAACGGGAACCGTTCGGCAGCCTTCCAGTATCTAGGGCGCAAACCAGCGCACACGTTGATGTGACTCGAGGATCAGACGCGCTGGAAGCACACAGTTTATTTCGACACCTGCAGCACCACATGTGATGCGTATGCCCCTGAACGGAAAACACGCTGAGTTGCTTTCTGAAAATCCGCGTCTGTGCCGAGTTTATAATTCGGCACGAACTTCTGCGGATTTCGCGCCACTAAAGGGAACCAGGTGCTCTGAATCTGCACCATGATGCGATGACCTTTCTTGAACGTGTGCACCACACCGGGCATCACGTATGAAATCCTGGTGGGCGTGTTTGGTTTCAGCGGCGCCGGCTTTTCAAAACTATTTCGGAACCGAGCTGGAAAAGGCTCGCCCCGCAAGAGCATTTCGTAACCACCCGGCTCAAACACGCAACCGGCGGAATCTGCAGGTGGCTGCATCCTCTCAGGCCGGCCGTTCGGCAATGTCTTACCCGTCTCCGGATATTGATAGTCATCAGGGAAGACATCGATTAGCTTGACGATGAAATCCGAATCGGTGCCCGTAGACGAAATAAAAAGTTCCGGCCTGATGTCGCCTGCAACGGTAAGGTCCTCGGTCAAACGATCGGTTTGGTAAACCAGTACGTCAGGACGCGTCGCGACGAAGCGTTGGTCTTCAGTCATGAAATCGCGCGGGTAGTTGAGCGTGATTTTTTGTGTATAGGGTACTGGATTAAACGGATCGCTCACATATTCGTCGTAGGACTGAGCGCCGCTGGCGCGGCCAGGCTTTTGGAATGACAACTTACCATCTGCCAGCAGATAGAGCGTCCTCTCAATGGAAGCAGGAGGATTCCAGTTGGAATAGGCTCGCCAGCGGTTGGCTCCGGTATCGAACGCGTTGACCTCTTTGATAAGAGAGATATCCCCCTTGTCGTTGAGGAAGTGATTAAAAAACGTCAATTCAAAGTTTTCGCGGTAATAGACTGACGTCTTCTGTTCGAAATAGGCTGTACCCAACCAGTCTCC
>JALZOO010000257.1 GCA_030913905.1 Acidobacteriota bacterium | reverse complement strand
CTCAACGGCAGGGATTATACACCTGAGCAACAACGAGTCAACGAATTTTTGTGACTAATCTGACAAAGTAGGAATTTTGGCCGAAAGTTGACAGTTCTTTTCGTGACTCCCTATACTACGCGCTCTTTCCCACCCGATGGCCAGGTAGCTCAGTTGGTAGAGCGCGGCCCTGAAAAGGCCGGCGTCGGCGGTTCGATTCCGTCCCTGGCCACCAAAAAAACGCGTAAATCGTGAATAGTAAATCGTGAATGGCGTCGGCTTTTATTCACGGTTTCATCGACCAATTCACGATTTACATTTACGATTTACCGCTCTTACCGCGCCCAGTAGTGCTTAATTCGTTCCGCCAGGTAGGGAAAGGGAACGTAATCGGCGGTACGCCCCGCACGGCGCAGCTCCTCAACCATTCGCATCGCGCCATCAGCGTTCCTGGTATGAACCAGAATTGTCGAGGCTCGTTGTATTTGAGGGTTAGCCGCAAGCCATGAAGCTACCGCATAGCCCGTGCGTTCGTCGTCATGGCTCGATGCGTTGTAATGTTCGGGATGAAGATCGTGGTCGAGAAAAATGGCATCGTAGGAATTAGCACTTAAGAACTGCAGTCCTTGCTCCACGTTATCCGCCACATCGACAAAATCACCTTTGAATCGCGTCGTAAACCACCGGTGGCGCCTTTTGTCGTCGTCCAGAAGAAAAACACGGATCGGATGACGCTCTGCCTTCGTTGTTCTGAGGCCCAGTTTGGTTAACAATGAGTCTAACAATCGCATTTCGGTCTCGATAAGCCCTCCACTCATAAAACAATAATTCAGGTTCGTTCATTTGAAAACTCGCTGTAAGAAGTTGCCGCAAATCTATCATGGCAGTGTGTCGGCCGTTAAGTAGGGTGCTGCTCACGGTAACAAAGTCAACTTTTCGAATTAACAGCCTCACCATGGACAATTCATTGCCTGACCTCCATGCGATGCTATAATCAACTCGTAATTCGTCACTCTGTTATCAATGTCTGATATCTCAGAAACAAGCCCAGCAAACATGCCTGCAAGTTCAGACGCTGCTCAGCCGCACGAACTGAAAAGCCGGAAGCAACGAGCGTCAGAAGAAGTGTGCCAGTATTGTTTTGGCACAGGCACCAGACTCGATCCCGGAAAGGGCGCAGTACTGTGTGACTGTCGCCGGTCCAACGATCCGGAGAGGACGCTGGGAGCCGCCCGCATCCCTCCACGCTTTCGCGAGTGTTCCTTTCACAACTACTTTCCCAAGAACGATTCACAATACTTTGCTCACAGTTTTGCGAGCCGGCTGGCAACTGAATATCCCGCAATTGAAATGGGACTATTGTTTATGGGTTCGGTCGGCGTGGGGAAGACCCATTTAGCCATAGCGATTCTGAAGGAATTGATTACGAAGAAGGGTGTCAGCTGTTTGTTTTATGAATCAGGTTCATTGCTGAAAGCCATCCAGGACTCATACAACCCCATTTCACAAACCTCTGAAACGCGCGTACTCGCTCCCGTTTACCAGGCTGAAGTGCTGGTGTTGGATGAACTCGGTGCGAGCGTGCCGACGAACTGGGTGCGAGACACGCTCTATCAAATTATTAACACTCGCTACAACAACCAGAAGCTGACCATCTTCACCACTAACTACCTTGACGAGCCGCGCCCAGCATCCGAAAACCTTGAGCTTCCCGACACCAGTCGCCGCAGCAAGACGTTCACTTCAGAACGCATTCAGGAGATGACTACGCTCGAAGAACGCATAGGAATACCCTTGCGTAGCCGTCTGTATGAGATGTGCAAGAAGGTCATGATTGAAGGCGAGGACTACCGCAAACGTCGCGATCAGCGACGCTTTGATGGCGATAAAGCTCAGTAGTCTACTGGTTCTACCAACAACAGCAACACATCAATAACTGGTCAACGCTGGCTCAAATTGTTCCCGGTCAAGGTGACTGCCGTTCCTACACCTCGACACAGAGCCGCAACCGCCTCGCAACCAGAGAAGCTGCCGGAAGAGCTAAGGTTGACGACGTGACAACCGAGATCAATGCAATGAAGTTGGGAGCGCAGCAAACGCTTGACGAGCTCTTTGCCGAAAGTTTAATCCCTTTCAAGTTATCAGCCTGCGTGGTGGACTCGCTCGGGAGCGAAGAATACATAATTCGCTTTCATGATAGTCGGTTACGCTCGATCGACATTTCGTGGCAACGAGGCCAAACGTTTAAGGCAGTATTTCGGGCCGCCATTTTGGATCGAATTGCAGGACTTACGATCTTTTCCAAGCTCGCGAGAGGTGCGTAACTCCATCGACAAATCCCATTGGTATCAAACTCAACCGTCATTCGAGGACTGAAGAGTTGACGTCGTCTTCTGAGTAACAACTCCCAGCTTCTTGTTTCTTTAGCAGGGCTCCTGACCCATATCGCCCTCCACGAAACCACACGAACAAACACGAAGTATCGTTAGGGTATTTTTGTGTGACTTCGTGGATCGTATCTTGACAATCGTCCTCAATTCCGTCGATCACCGCTGGTATGTATAATGTTTCGCCTCCATTTCGTTTTGCTCGCTGCGGTTTGAAGTCTGCTCCAACATGCCTAAGCGCACTGACATCCACAAAATACTAATCATCGGTTCCGGTCCAATTGTTATTGGACAAGCGTGCGAGTTTGACTACTCGGGGACGCAAGCTTGCAAAGCGCTGCGACAGGAGGGCTACAAGGTCGTGCTGGTGAATTCGAACCCGGCAACGATAATGACTGATCCCGAAACCGCGGATGTCACTTACATCGAACCTCTCACTGTTGAAGCTGTGAGCGCGATCATTCGAAAGGAACGGCCTGATGCGTTGCTGCCGACCGTAGGCGGGCAAACTGCACTCAACCTGGCGCTCGCTCTGGACGACTCCGGAGTGCTCGAGGAGTGTGGTGTTGAAATGATTGGGGCCAAGCGCGAAGCGATTCGGGTGGCCGAGGATCGAATGCTTTTCAAGCAAGCTATGGATGAGGCCGGCTTGCAAATGCCGCGCGGTGGGTTTGCGAAGTCATGGGCTGAAGCACAGGCGATGGTTGAAGACACCGGCTATCCCGCAATTATTCGACCCTCATTTACGCTGGGGGGAACAGGCGGCGGCACCGCTTACAACCCCGAAGAGTTTGAAGACATTGTCGCTAACGGACTTGCAGCCTCACCGGTGCATGAAGTGCTGGTCGAGGAGTCGATCCTGGGTTGGAAAGAGTTTGAGTTGGAAGTGATGCGTGACATCGCCGACAACGTAGTGATCATTTGTTCGATTGAGAATTTCGATCCGATGGGAGTGCACACGGGAGATTCGATCACAGTCGCTCCCGCACAGACCCTCACCGATCGCGAATATCAGCGGATGCGTGACATGGCCATCACGGTTATTCGGAAAGTTGGAGTGGAAACGGGCGGATCGAATATTCAGTTTGCCGTAAATCCGGAAAATGGCGACATTCGCATCATCGAAATGAATCCGCGCGTCTCGCGTTCGTCGGCGCTCGCTTCCAAGGCGACCGGGTTTCCCATCGCGAAAATAGCTGCAAAGTTGGCGGTCGGCTATACGCTTGACGAAATTCCAAACGACATAACGAAGAAGACGCCGGCTTCGTTTGAGCCGACGATCGACTACGTCGTCGCCAAGATTCCGAAGTGGGATTTTGAAAAGTTTCGCGAAGCGGAAGACGTGCTCGGGACCCAAATGAAATCGGTCGGTGAAGTAATGGCCATTGGCCGCACATTCAAAGAGGCCCTGTTCAAGGGTCTTCGATCGTTAGAAGCCGTGAAACCCCTGCGTCTTGAAGACGTTTCCGACGACGAGTTGCAACGCAAACTGGCGCGTCCAAATTCGCAGCGCTTTTCTTACATAACCTACGCATTGCAGCATGGCTGGTCTATCGCCGAGATTTACAGGCTCTCGCGCGTCGATCCGTGGTTTCTCGAGCAACTCCAGGATGTCATGGAGATCCAAAAGGGAATTGAAGGGCAACAGCTCGAAGAGATCTCGGCGGAAACGTTGAGGTCATTCAAGGAGGTAGCACTTTCCGATCGTCGTCTGGCTTATTTGACCAACAAGTCCGAAGACGAAGTCCGCGAGTATCGAAAACGCATGGGCGTCGTTCCGGTTTACAAGCGCGTGGATACATGCGGGGCTGAGTTTGAATCGTTTACGCCCTACATGTACTCGACCTACGAAAGTGAGAGCGAAGCAGACCCCACCAATCGACGGAAGATCATGATTCTTGGTTCCGGCCCGAATCGAATAGGGCAGGGAATTGAGTTTGACTATTGTTGCTGCCACGCCTCGTTCGCTCTTCGCGATGCCGGTTTCGAAACGATCATGGTCAATTGCAATCCGGAAACAGTCTCTACCGACTACGACACATCTGACCGGCTCTACTTCGAACCGTTAACTTTCGAAGACGTGATGAACATCGTAGACGTGGAAAAACCTGAGGGCGTTATTGTTCAGTTTGGCGGACAGACGCCATTGAATCTGGCCATGCGCCTGCACAAGGCGGGCGTGCCGATCATCGGCACCGCTGCCGATTCGATTGATCTGGCCGAGGATCGGAAACGCTTTGGCGCGCTGCTGCGGAAGCTCGGCATTCCGCAGCCTGAAAATGGAATGGCCGCCAGCGTTGATGAGGCGAAGGCCGTGGCGCAGCAAATCGGTTATCCGGTGCTGGTGCGTCCGAGTTATGTACTTGGCGGCAGAGCGATGGCGATTGTTTACGACGAGGAAAGTTTGGACAAGTACGTTCGCACGGCTGTCGGCTTTACTCCTGATCGACCGGTTCTGATAGACAAGTTCCTCGAACGTGCGGCGGAGTTTGACGTTGATGCACTCGCCGACGACAAGACCTGCGTCATCGCGGCGATCCAGGAGCACATCGAGGAAGCAGGGATACACTCAGGCGATTCGTCCTGCGTTCTTCCTCCCGTAAGGATTGACCCGGAACATATTGAGACGATGCGTCACTACACTCGCCTTTTGGCGACTGCGCTGGGCGTGCGTGGACTTATGAACATTCAGTTTGCGATTAAGGACCATCGCGTGTATGTGCTTGAGGTCAACCCGCGCGCATCGCGCACCGTTCCATTTGTATCTAAGGCGACGGGCGTTCCCATCGCGCGCATTGCAGCTTTGGTAATGGCCGGACAGCCACTCGCAGAATTTGAACTGCCTCAGGACCTGACCGTTAACCGTTTCTTCATCAAGTCACCGGTCTTCCCGTTTGTGAAGTTCCCGGGAGTTGATCCGATCCTAAGCCCGGAGATGCATTCAACCGGCGAAGTCATGGGCGTGGGCGAGACGTTCGGCGAGGCTTATGGAAAAGCCATGGTGAGTGCTGGTCTGACGCTGCCGAAAACAGGCACTGCGTTCATC
>JALZOO010000249.1 GCA_030913905.1 Acidobacteriota bacterium | reverse complement strand
GTTCCAACTCCACCTTGGCACCGGAAACCACAACAAACTTTCCCTGCCTTGTAGCAGTTTCATCCGCTACGACGCCGCCAACTGATGAAATCCCTGATTGCGCCCGAACCCCAACGGCTGAAATCGTCAGCACCAACGCGATCATTACAACATGTGTTTGGAACTTGAGAAATGGAGTCATATCTTCTCCTTCATTGAACATCATGGACCGGCTAGTCACTTGGGAGTTGTCGTTTGCTTTCGTTGACACTCGATACCAATCAAATAGAGGCGGCCATTCACTCGCAAGTATTTTTTGGCTCTGATGGTGTCCAGCTTGTCGTTACTCGTTACTTCCGACGCAGTATTGTTTTCTGCTGTAAGGGCATTTTTTAGACTCCTGGATGAAACGGCGATACCAATCGTCATCGAATCGGAGCCTTCAGCCGATGCCATAGATTCATCGGTGTAATAGACACTCGCAGTTATCATCAATCTAGTGCCCGGGAACCGATAGCTCTTTGTTGTGAGTTCTTCTTCCCCCATGACTGGAGAAAACTCCGCGAAGACAGTTTGGCCCACGGACAAGGCTTTTGCATCGACTGCTGCGTTGCCGGTTTCGGTGAAGCTCTCAGCTGCTCTTCTGGCCTTCGCGACATCCAGGACGTAGACGTGGCACACGTCGCGCTGCGATTGAGCACTGGCGGCACCCAACATCAGAAGCAGCATCAGCTTCGCAAATACAACTGTTCTCATGGTTGATCGTGTGTGAAACTTAATCATTTCCGTTTCTTCAGCTTTCAATCGAGTTCACTATCCCAAATGTTCTACTGTGGAATAGTAACCAGAATAATCTTCCACGGATTCGGCGCTTCGCTCGTTTTGCGAAGCACTGCGACAGCTTCGAAAATGCGATTGCCGCGACGAGTCTGCTGCAGATTTCCACCTTTCCCACCTAGCTGACATACGTGGTATGCATACGCAAGGGAGCTGTTGAGAAAACGAACCTCCATCGTTGTTATGGTCGAGCCGTAGAAGTCGCCTTTGGCGTCCTTCGGTAACTGGTCCATCGTCCGACGCATCTCCTCATCGAATGCTGCTATGTCAGTATTAGCCGTTGCTGCTCTGGTCCCTTTGTCAGGCCGGCTCTGAACGATCATGTTGGGCCAATCAAGAGTTGCTTTAAATGCTGGGCCATCAAAATCGCCGAGCGCCTTCCACAATGCAGACAACGTCTGTCGAACCTGCTCGTCATCGGTTGTGGCAGCAGTGGGAGTTTGCGCAGTTACGGTAGGAAGAAGAAACAGAGCTGACGCGATCGCCATCGAAAGAAAACGCATGGGCACGACTCCTTTTGCAAGGCCTAAGAGGTAGGTTGAGGACATCAACGCTTGAACACAGGGACGCGATCATGAGTCAGTTCTTCCTGGTCGCTGCCTTTTTTAGTATCTCTATGATTTCGGGATTCTTCGTGGCTTCGAGTGGCGTTCCAGTAACCAGCCGCCTTTCACTCCCTGAGATCACGCCTCTTACGTTCACGTCTGCCCCTTTGTCCACCAGCATCTGTACGATGGCCGCATCACCGACCTTCACCGCCAGCATTAGCACTGGGCTAGTTATGCCCTGGTTTTGAAGTCCCATTGGATAGTTGTAGTTTGGATCGGCTCCCTGCTGCAGGAGCTCTTTAACTTTCGCGGGGTCGTTCTTCACTATGGCTGCGACGAGGAAGGCATTCAGTGAGACAGGAGTGTTCTGCGGAGCCGCGGCGGTTGTTAACAGCTTTTCAATTTCTGTGTTGCCTTTTTCGTAGGCCAATATGTAGGCAGTATCACCAATCTTGTCCGCAGGGTTGGGGTTGGCGCCGGCACCCAGCAGTAGTCTGACAGATTCGACGTTGCCAAGACGCACCGCTCTCATTAAAGCTGTCTCACCATTTTTATTTACCAGGTTAACGTTGACGTTTTTACCGCGCAACAGCGTCCTGACGAGAACTGGATACTGTTCGACGGGCCTCTCCCGTCGACCGTAGCCCGCGTCGAGCAACAGAAGCAAAGCAGTGTTGCCGTTTCCATCTTGCGCGTTGACGTCAGCGCCGGCGCTCAACAACGCTTCGACAATTTGGTTATCGCCACTGTCTGCGGCCGCCATCAGCGGAGTCGAACCGTCAGACCCTGTGGTATTCGGGTTGGCGCCACTGGCAAGGAGGAGCTTCACCTTCTCGAAGGAATTCGCCACGAGTAGGGCTCTATCGCCATCGGGAGACTTCGCATTGGCGCCCTTATCGAGCAGGAGTTGGAGGATCTCTGAAGTTCGTTCAGGGTGTGGGTTTTCGTCCTCGTCAGTCAGCCACCGTCCACGCGCCGCATAGTACAAGAGGTTTTTGGCCCTTGCATCGGCTCCAGCTGCTAACAACAGCCGAACAACAGCCGCATTGTTAACCTGGACAGCTTTCGCCAAAACCGTAATGTCTTCTTTTTCGATCGCGTTTACATCAGCTCCTTTTGCAAGCAACAGCTTAACGGTCTCAACATGGTCGCGAGCGACCGCTAGCATCAGGGG
>JALZOO010000280.1 GCA_030913905.1 Acidobacteriota bacterium | reverse complement strand
GGTTATTAGCGCCAGATTATTTCAGGTTGGTTGCAGTTGCCTCAGAAATTACGCAAGTATTTCAGGTTGGTTGCACACTTGCATTGAAAGTTAGCGGCAGCGTTTGTGGGCGGGCGTTTTTACGGTGCGATCTATGAAAATGCTGATGTAACTTGAATCGATTCCTTGCCGCGACTGGAAGCAATTCCTTGCACCTAGAAGTTTCAGACTACAACTTTCCGGCGGTTCTCGAATTCTGGAAGGTTGCATTGCCGGAAGTGCAAAAAAGAAGTTGAGCCTTGCCGAAAGTGACAAGGTAATATTCTAGGATTACCTACGTCAGTTTCTCGGCTCGCGTCATGGCTTATATCTGTGGCAGGTAGGCTTTCGTCGGTCTAATCCCGCATCGAAGGCTGTCGTCCTTCGACGGTATCCTTATTTGGATTCCTTTCCCCGGCTGGGGCCTGAGCTCTCCTTCCTTGCACTTTTCTTTCACGTTTCGTTTATGTCGCCTACGACGTCATTTGGCCGATAAAGTACGGCCTCATCATCTCGTTATCCTCGTGCTCAACGATGTGACAGTGCCAGACATACAGCCCCGCGAGGTCGAACATAATCTTGACTCGAGTGATCTCCTCCGGATAGGCAATGACCGTGTCCTTGAACCCCGTCTCCCAACTCTCCGGGGGTCTCGCAACGCCTTCGAACGGCTCGCGATCGACAACTTGAAACTGCACTTCGTGGATGTGGATTGGGTGGGCGTCCTCCGTGAAGTTGTAAATCTCCCAAACTTCGGTAGCCCCCAGAGCCGGGTTCTCCGTGATGGGATCGTCCCACGCTTGATGCACCGGTTCGCCTTCATTGTCCAGCGTACCCAGCAAAGCGGCCCTAGGCCCCTCCTCGGTTAGCACTGCTGAATCCTCCTCGTTGAGCGACAGTTGCCGCGTGTTACTTGCATCGCCGAGCCCCACAAGCGCGGGCAGCCCCAGGAGATTGGGTGGCGTGCTGGTATCCACTGCGGTCAGCGGCACGACCCTGAACTGCATCACCTGGCCGGTAGTATCCGGATCAGCACTTAAGAAATCTATACCCGGCAGGCCACCACCGAACGGCTCGTCAGGACCGATGTTTTGCAAGATGATCTCCGTTCCGGGCGCGAGACCTGAAAAGTCTACGATGACGTCGGCTCGTTCTGCAGGCGACATGAGGAGTTGCGGGAGCTCGACCGGGGCGGGCAGGAAGCCGCCATCGGCCCCGATCTGCCAGAAGCTCAGATTCGGGTCGCTGAATTTAAGGATTATGAAACGCGAATTGCACCCATTCAGCAGCCGGAAACGATAGCGGCGCGGCTCGACTTCCAGAAATGGCCAGGTGCGCCCGTTGACAACCATGACCTTGCCGAAGAACTCAGGGTTCCATATTGGCGAGATGTCACTGTCGGGAATATATGGTCCTTTGAAGAGATCGAAAAACCTGCGGCTGTCCGGATAGAACAGCGAACCGTCTTTGTTGAAGGAGCGGTCCTGGATCGCGATTGGGATTTCGTAATACTTAACTCCCGGCAGGCCGCCCAACGCTGGAGCAGGTCCAGGCAAGGTACCCCCGACCGCATCGTCTGGACCACCGCGCAGCAGGTAAAAGAGATGCCGTTGCACTCAGCTCAATGAGTTTTCGTCGGATGACCATGGTCTTCTCCTTTTTCTGGTTCAATATCTAACCGAGATCTTTGTTCCTCTGGCTCTATCAACGACAGGGTCTCAGTAGACAGATAGATTCTTGGTAATGCGTAAGCTCACAGCGCACTTAAGGGACGTCATCGTTCTCCTCGAATGCTGGCGAAACCCAAAGAAAACCGACAGCTGGTGGCCCATAAATGTCTGGGCTGCCAAATCCTCACGCCACTCGCTTGACGCAGGGGTGCCGATACTAGTTCCCAGCGACTCGCTCAGACGACCTCAAAGTTTGACATCATTCCCATGTCTTCATGCTCCAGCTTGTGACAATGCAGCAGGTATATGCCGCGGTAACCGTCAAAGCGTATGAGCACGTCAACCGTCTCGAAGTCTTGTAGCAGCACCGTATCCTTCCAGCCCCGCTCCCAAGGGAAGAGCGTTCCGCGTCCGCCGCTGCGCGATTGAACTTGAAAGGAAGCGCCATGCACGTGAACCGGGTGCGGGGCGTTGCCTTTCGAGACGAAGCGCCAGCGCTCGACTTGCCCGAAAGGAACCCGAAAGTCAATTCGATTCACGCTGTAGACTTTGCCGTTGATTTTGCTCATCCCATCGAAGCTAAACGTGCGAGTCGGCGTGCTTGGCCCCACCAACTCTTCAATCGCGGGCAAGGCCGCCGGAAGATTGCCGCCGCTACTGCTTGTCCCGGCAATGACGAACTCAAGCAGATTCCAGCCCGAGTTGAGGTCTTGCAGCATCACCTTCGTGCCGACTGACAGCCCGCTGAAGTCAACCAGCAGGTCGAGCCGCTCGCCCGAGCTGAACTCGATCTGGCCTATTTGAGTTGGCGTCCCGAGTAATCCCCCGTCGTTGCCGATCAGGGTGAACTGAAGCCCGTTATTCAGCGCGAGCTTGAAAAGCCGCGCGTTTGCACCATTGAGCACGCGGAAGCGGTAGAGAGTGGCCTGTACGTCGAGCTTCGGGTCGAGCGTGCCGTTGACGAGTGAGATGTTTCCCTCGAAACCTCCAGTCCTCGGCTTATAGACGAGGTTCCCCGCGCGGTCCAGCATAGCGTCCCGAACCACAAGCGGGACTTCGAAAGAGCCGAAGGGAAGTCCGAGCGCCGCCTCCTCCGCGTCGTTGATGATGAAGGCTCCGGCCAGCCCAAGATTGACCTGCTCGCCGGTCAGCATGTGCGGGTGCGGGTGATACCAGTTCATGCAAGCCCTTTGCATGATCGGGTATGAATACACATAACTTGTGCCGGGTGCGATGGCATCCATCGGGTGGCCGTCAGCAGCTGTGGGCACGATCATGCCGTGCCAGTGAATCGTCGTCTCCTGAGTCAGCCCGTTCGTAAGTTGTACGTTCGTAAGGTCGCCCTTGTTTGCGTGGTACGTCGGGCCGGGAAAGAAGCCGTTGTAACCAAGCACGGACGACATCTTCCCGCCGCCTAGATTCACGATCGAGGGGGCGGCAGTGATGCCTATTGATGGAGAGTAAACGGGCGGGATGTTTAAGGGGTTGCGGATAACTGCGCCGCCTCCACCCCCTCTTTGTGCGGCCACCGGCAGGGGAAGACTACCCGCCATGAGTGCACCCGCCGACGCCATCACCGCGCCCACGAAAGTACGACGACCTAAACAAGTGAACGCAGGATGGGCAGGCGCGGACTTCCCGCGCAACGCTGGCTGCGTTTCCTTGTCCTCGCGCTCGGCGATCCCGGTACACCCAGGCTTAACTTTATGTTTGGGAGAAGACCCGCATATCATTCCTGTTCTGTTTTTCATAAGTCCATCCTTCGGTCAAAAAAAGAATTCGTGAGTTCTGGACCAGATTACTCAAGGCTCGAACTCATGGTTCGATTGAACCCTATGACATCGACCGCTAGGCTTATTTAGGAAATTTGGCAAACCGTGTACCGCTTAAGGACCGCAATTCTTTCAGAGGACTTACGGCGGAGTTTGGCCAAAAGGTTAGGGTTTTGGCCGCTGGTAATTGTTAACACATAAATTTTTGCGCAGTATTGCGCAGTATTAGGAGGATTTTTACTCAATGGAACCGCTTCTAATTCTGATTACTAGCCGGAGCGTACGTGCTAAGAAGAGGATCAGGCAGACCGCTTTGGATTTGCACGCGGAAGAGACGTATCCATCCTTCGAGCAAGTCAAGAGAGCATCAAAGGGTCCTACCGGGCTGGATTGTCCAGAAGTGTGCGCTGTCCTCCACAAGGTAAAGGGCGAACTGGGTTTACTAAAGAGCGATTAAGGATTTCCGAGATTGGAATGCGTAGTTCAGAACAGGTCGTATTATTGTTTTCGAGGTGGAAGCAATAACTTGCCGCAGGCTATCGGAAGCAAATAAGTTGCCAGGGCGGCAAATTAATGGTTCAAGTTACAGCTGCACCAGCGTGGCTGGCTTGAGTAGGTTGGCTGGGAGGCAGGGATTCGAACCCCGATAGGCGGATTCAGAGTCCGCAGTCCTACCGTTAGACGACCTCCCAGCAAGGATTTTCAATGTAAGTGCTCGGGGTTTTCTTTGTCAAACTGAAGAG
>JALZOO010000229.1 GCA_030913905.1 Acidobacteriota bacterium | reverse complement strand
GATCGCGTAAAAGAGAACGTCGCCGGCCTCTACTATGTAGACTCATCCTGCATTGACTGCGATGTGTGCCGCGATACCGCGCCGGAAAATTTCAGGCGCTCCGACGCCCACAGTTACTCTTTCGTTTTCAAGCAACCGTTAACTGAAGAAGAGCGTGCTGCCTGTGAAGAAGCGCTCACGTGCTGTCCGGTAGAAGCAATCGGAAACGACGGCGAGTAGGACAGGCATTCCTGCCTGTCTGACGTTTGATGGATGCCAGTTGGAAGTTCCTACGACGACTGCTACTGGAACTCCAACACGACTCTGCGCAAACTCTGACAGACAAGAATGTCTGTCCTACTAATCAAGGCGCAAGGACAAACGCAAGAAAAAAGAGTCAAATCGTTCTATCTTCGTGAGCGAAGAGGCACATTCTACGCTTAGATAAAGGCAATGAAAGAGAGACCGTTATGAAAAAAAGATTAATGCACATACTTGGCGGCGTAATTCTGGTTGCGCTGTTGGCGGGCCCAGGTTACGCCAAAGAAACTACCGTACGCGGACGGCTTCAGAAAACCGTGGAGTCGGGCGGCTGGCTTATCGTTTCCGGCAGCCAAAAATACTTGATACTCAACGCCCCGCGTTTTCAAAGTGAGACGTGGTTCGCCGAATCCAATGAGGTCGAGGCCCAGGGCGAAACCAAATCCGACGTGATGACTATATACATGGAGGGCACGCCCTTTGAAGTTAGCATGATGCGTCCCTTACAAGGCAGTTCGGTTCGAACGCAAACCGAATCGCGAGCTCTCACCAGGGTACTCGTTACCGGTGACTCAATAGTTCAAGCAACGCCGGACACCGCCATTCTGAATATCTCGGTGGTGACTCAGGCGCGGCGTGCGCTGGAGGCGCAGCAGGAAAACGCTAACAAGAGCGATGCAGTGGTGCGAGCGCTGAAGAGCGCGGCCGGAGCCGGCGCGGAAATCAAAACCAGCGGATACAGCCTGCAGCCGATAAGGGTCTACAAAGAAGGTCAACCACCCACCATCACCGGATACGAGGCGCGCAATAGTGTCACTGTGGTGCTTGCCGATTTGCAGAAGGTCGGTACTGTGATCGACGCCGCGGCCGGCGCGGGGGCCAACGACGTAGGCGGAATCTCGTTTACCTTGAGAAAGGATCGTCCCGCGCGCGATCAAGCGCTTGGTGAGGCGACGCGCGAAGCCGTTAGCAAAGCACGAGTAATCGCGGAAGCGCTGGGCGGCAGGGTAGTTCGGATCGTCGAAGTTCAGGAAGAAGGCACGCAGCGCCCGCGACCCGTTTATGAGGACCAAATGCAGATGCGAACGATGGCTGCGGCAGCGACTCCCATCGAAGTCGGTACGCTGGACATCACCTCACGTGTTCAACTGATCGCAGAGATCGAAGCCGTCAACCGTTAAGTAAATGCCGTCGGAGTACCCGCAAATTAATAGTTTGCGGGTACACACTAGTCGCACGTCCGGTTTGGGTATAATATCGTCGGTAGTTCCCCTTCATAATTTCCCCCGCAACGTGGACACGTAGTCCATTAGCCCCCTAGAAAATCAACGAATGCTCGCCTCGTCTTGATGCGGGGCTTTACTTTCTTTAGCAACACGAGGAGGGAAACATGGCCAGATACCGCAATGACTTTGAGGACGACCGCGAATTCCGTGGTCGCGATCGATTTGAACGAGAGAGACCCTGGAACTACAACGACCCTTATCAGAATCGTGGCGGCTCGCTGGACGATTACGGACGTCGTGAGATGGGCCAGGGACGATTCGGGGAACGTGCTGATTTCGAATACAACGAACCGAGGTACAGCGACTATTCGGAACGCTACAGACCACAGGAGACAGGCCGTACACCATATGAAGGCCGGGATTATGAATCGCGTCCTCGCTATTATGAGCGCTCTTCGCGTTCACGGCTCCGCGTTCGCGACATCATGACTCGCGAATTGGCTGTCGCTACACGTGACACCACTTTGCGCGAAGTGGCAACCATGATGCGTGACGAAGATACGGGAGTGATCCCTGTGGTTGACTATGCTGGTAACGGCAATGGAGGGACGGCTACCAGCGAACGCCGTTTGGGTGGCAACGGATACAATCACGGTAAGCTAGTCGGTCTAATCACCGATCGCGACATCGTGGTGCGTGCGGTTGCCGACGGCAAAGATTGCAACGCCACGCGCGCGGAAGAAGTGATGTCAACCGACGTTCACACTGCTCGTCCACATGATCGAGTGGTCGACGTGATTCGCAAGATGGGAGAAAAACAAGTCCGGCGGATTCCTGTGGTCAATGAAAGTGGCAGACTCCTGGGCATGGTGTCCATGGGAGACGTTGCCGTGGAAACGGAAGCTGACCGCGAACTGGCCGAAGCTCTGGAAGACATCTCGAAAGAATCGTCTTTCTGGGGCAAGCTGTTCGGCGGCTAGAGGCTTTTTAGCTCAAGCGTATTTTATTCATCTCCCTTCTCCCTCTGGGAGAAGGGTTGGGGAAGAGGGCTTAGCTGACGTTGCAGGGAAAGTGCCGGGCGTCCCTTCCACTCGCTCAGGAGTGGAAAGGACGCCCTTAAATGTCATTGTGAAATTTGGGCCTTAGACCCTCTCCCCGGCCCTCTCCCAGTGGGAGAGGGAGAAATTAAGGCTGTGGCTAGCGTTCACTCCCCTTTTGCGGCTTTCAGATTTCCCTTATGCTGTAGCCGCCCACTATGACAAACAGGACTCGTCAGGTCGCATTGTTGAATGTCATCCGTAGCGTCAAACCTTCGGAACCTTTATGGAACCCGGCTGCCGACGTTTACCGGAGTGAAGACGGCTGGCTGGTGAAAGTAGACCTGGCTGGGATTTGTGCGGACGACCTCGACGGAAACGGCTTTTACCTGTAACTACGCTTCTTATTCTTCCCCTTCCCTTTGGGAAAGGGGAAAGAGGGGAAGGGCTAAAGCGACGTCAACCCCTCTCCCTTCCCTCTCCCTGTACGTACCGGAGACATGGGTAACAGGTGTCCGAGGACATGGGTAACACTCGCAAGTGATAGTTTGAGCCTCCATTTAGGAGGTCAGACATGCCCTGGCAGGAGTGTTCCGTAATGAACTCAAGACACGAGTTTCTTTCCCTGGTGACGCAACCTAGGAGCAATTTCAGTCAGATCTGCAGCCGATTCGGAATCAGCAGAACGACTGGTTACAAATGGCTTAAACGGTTCGAACAGGAGACTCCTCTGGACCTGAAGGATCGTTCCCGACGACCGCGCTCGTCGCCCCGTCGGACCGCTGCCAACGTTGAAGCCCAAGTGTTGGGGATTCGCGATACGTACAGTTGGGGTGCTCGCAAAGTTGCTCATTGTATGGGCCGTGATCATCAGGTGCCGATCGCCAAAAGTACCGTCCATTCGATCCTGCACCGCCACGGCCGAGTAAGCACGCCGGCGCTGTCTGGTGGAAGCTACCAGAGCTTTGAACAGGAGCGACCGAACCAACTGTGGCAAATGGATTTCAAAGGTCACTTTGCCTTAGGCAACAGCGAGCGTTGTCATCCCTTAACAGTACTCGATGATCATTCGCGTTATTCACTATGTCTGCACGCCTGCCGCAATCAGCAGGGCGAGACGGTAAAGCAACGATTAACAGCTACTTTTCGTCGCTATGGATTGCCTGAGCGGATGCTGATGGACAATGGTTCTCCATGGGGCAATGACCGTGAGCATCGACATACGCCATTGACTGTTTGGCTGTTGCGGCTCGGCATCGCAGTCATTCACAGTCGTCCTTATCATCCGCAGACGCAGGGCAAAGACGAACGATTTCATCGCAGCTTGAAAGTAGAAGTGTTGGCCCAACGGGTATTTGTGGATTTCGAACGGATGCAACTTCGTTTCGATGAATGGCGCCACTGTTACAATCATTGGCGGCCGCATGAAGCTCTGGCGATGGCGGTCCCGGCCAGCCGCTATCAAGTGAGCCAGCGCTCCTTTCCCGAACAGTTGCCGCCATTGGAGTATGGGAGCACTGATAAGGTGCGGAAGGTGCAGAGTGATGGCAAGATCTTTTTCCACAACCGTGAGTTCCGCGTCGGGAAGGCGTTCTTTGGTCATGCGGTCGCCCTGCGACCAACGCCAATCGATGGACTCTTTGAAGTGTATTTTGCAACGCATTGCATCACCACAATTGACCTGACAAAGCGTTAACTGAGTAAACGTCTAGTGTGTGCAAAAGTGTCAACCATGTCCTCGGACACCTGTTACCCATGTCTCCGGTACGTACACCCGCTTGCGGGGAGGGGACAAAATCGCTTCAGCGAACAACACCGCTGACAGGACTCGACGCGCTGGCATAAAGCCGCTTCTGCATTCGTCCTGCGACATATGCCAATCTTCCCGCTTCTATTGCCAACTTCATTGCTTCAGCCATCTTTGGCGAATCTCCAGCTTCGGCAATTGCGGTGTTCATCAAGATCGCGTCCGCGCCAAGTTCCATGGCAATAGTCGCATCGCTTGCCGTTCCCACGCCGGCATCGACGATAATTGTTGCATCCGGCAACTGCTCGCGCATGATGCGCAAATTGGCGGGGTTCTGCACGCCAAGTCCTGAGCCAATTGGGGCCGCCAACGGCATCACGGCGGGACAGCC
>JALZOO010000206.1 GCA_030913905.1 Acidobacteriota bacterium | reverse complement strand
CCTGCCTCCTGGTGCTAACCGCCGCCGACAAAATGAACGATCTCAACCTTGTCGCCTTCGCTCAGTGTAGTCGTTTCCCAGTTCGCACGCCGAACCACCTCCCGGTTGAGTTCAATTGCGATCTGTTCAGACTTGAGCTTTAGTTCGGAAATAAGTTCGGCCAACGACGATCTTTCTTTCGCCTCGCGCAGCTCGCCATTCACCTGGATATACAACCGTCTTTCAACCTCGCTGGAAAATTCAATCATGCGGCATGAATCACGCGGCGCGTTTCAGCCGTGCGGCCACCTGACACCGCGCGAATCAGAATGCCGGCACGTCCGGAGGTGAACCTTGGGATTTGCGCGGACACTACAGCGACTCCATCGCGCTCGGTCTTGACCGAATATATCTGGGGACGAAAAGTCGTTCCCAATATCTTCACAGACAGCGCCACGCCGGCTAAAGGCTTTTCTTTCGCGCCGGATCGATCTTCGACCAGAATGCGAATCTGGAATGTTTGGCCAGCCCGGAAGTCCTCTTCCTTTAGAAGAGTCAGCACCAAACCCTCGTCGGGCGCCGCGGCTTCACCCAAAGGCGATTGTCGCCGCGAATCGTAAACAGTGTAGGGCGAACTCTCCGCGACAGTTTGCCGCGCCGGCATGTCGGCCGCTTCAGGAGCAGGCGGCGGAGTGGGTTCGGAGGTTTGCGCAAAATCCACGTAGTCAGATGCATTACTAACTACTTCCACAGGAGTGACGGGTTCCTGCTCGACTGCCGGAAGCGATGCGTAGTCGTCCGCATTACTTACTATCTCAACTGGAGCGGCTTCGGCTGGCGCCGGAGCTACTTCTTCGGCGCGTTCTTCGGTCCGCGCACCCATTCGTTTCAGGTCTTCAATTCGTCCGGCATTTATCGCCGCACAAATTAGCCGATGCTGGTGCTTCAGACGCTGAACCAGGGCTTCCTCGTCGAAACCCGATGCAATCAAGTCTTCGTATGGCGAACGTTTGCTGGCGAGAATCGCGCCGCCGGCATAGACGAGCGAAAGGATCAAAGGAGACTCGAGACCCTTGTCTTCTGTCTGCACGTGGTAGACAACGCCGTCGTGCTCGATATCTGTATTGAAGCCGGTTATCACGGGTTGTTAGGCGACTGAAAGGAGCTCCTGACCAGGCAGCAAACATTACGCTGAATCGAAGTTAACACAGCAATTTTTGCAGGGTCAAATAACAATTTTTCCGAGCAATTAGCGTTAGAGAAGGTTGCTTGACACCCCTGATCACTTCGACTACGATTCGGCTTGTACAATGATTCTCAATCTCGATTGGTTGTTTTTGCTACTGAGCTAAAAGCATCAGGCGCGCATCGGTCTGATCTGATCCGCCTTGTCGCCGGGCAAACAACTTAGTATGGCGTTCCGTCTTTACGATTATCTGCCTGTCCTGCTGGTGTTCATAGTCGCGGGCGGTTTCGCCGTGGGCAGTATTGTGTTGTCGCAGTTTGTAGGACAGCGAAAACGCACGCGAACGAAAATGATGCCCTACGAATGTGGCAAAGACCCTGTCGGCACGGCGCGCGAACGTTTTTCAGTAAAGTTTTACCTGATCGCGATGATCTTCATATTGTTTGATATTGAAGTAATCTTCCTGATGCCCTGGGCTGTAGTCTTCAAGACCCTTGCTTCTCCCGCTTATGGACTCCGGACCCTCGTCTACGTGGAAATGATGGTGTTCGTCGTGCTGCTGCTTGCCGGGTATGTCTACATAATCAAGAAAGGCGCGTTTGACTGGAACGAAAGCGCGCGAAGAGAGGCGGAGGCAGAAGCACGGCTGCTGTCAGACCTGGAGCAGCGAAAGCTGCAAAGCACGCGAACCGCGGCGTAAGAATTATGGGACTCGAGAACATTATTGCCGAGGCTTTACCTGAGGTGCTGACGACGCGGCTCGATTCGCTCATCAACTGGGCACGCAAGTCTTCGTTGTGGCCGGCAACTTTTGGTCTGGCCTGCTGCGCAATTGAAATGATGAATGCAACCTCGTCACGAAACGACCTGGCGCGGTTTGGTTCGGAAGTTTTTCGCGCAAGTCCGCGTCAGGCTGACGTTATGATCGTATCAGGCCGGGTCTCAAGAAAGATGGCCCCGGTCCTGCGACGAATTTACGATCAGATGCCGGAACCAAAGTGGGTAATTTCGATGGGAGCCTGTGCGACCTCAGGTGGAGTGTTTGATAACTACGCCATCGTCCAGGGCGTAGACAAAATTGTTCCAGTCGACGTCTACATTCCGGGTTGCCCCCCTCGGCCCGAGATGCTCATTCATGCGGTGATGATGTTGCAGGACAAGGTCATGAAGGAGTCGGTCCGCGACCGCAAGGACATACCTGAAGACGAAGCGCGCGCTGCCTTCGTTCCCGGAACCTTGCCCGTGACTGATGGATCAACAGCCCTCCAGAATCAACTTCCGGAATCGCGACCATATTCAATTGCTTCGCGACACGAGCGCCGTCGTTCGTCGTAATTGATCTCGGCAGAATCTTTCATGACCACAGGGGCAGACAACCAGAGCGTGTTGCCGGAACCGATCAGCGGAGATCCAGCTCAAAAATCAACGCCGTCGCTCTTGTTGGCGGCTTTGCAGCGTGAACATCCCCACCGCATAACTCAAATTATCGAAGCCTACGGCGAAGTGACGGCAGTAGTTCCGCGCCTGCACATCGTAGAAATCTGCGACTATCTCAAGACGAGTGTCGATGGCAGCTTTGATTTTCTTGCAGACATCTGCGGCGTGGACCGTGGCGTGGAAGAAGAGCCGCGCTTTGAAGTTAATTATCATCTGTTTTCAACCACCAAACATCATCGGCTTCGCCTGAAGGTATTGCTGAATGAGGAGAACCCTCATGTGCCTACAGTGACGA
>JALZOO010000204.1 GCA_030913905.1 Acidobacteriota bacterium | reverse complement strand
AGGCTGAGCACGGTTTAAGAGAGCTGCGCGAGTGCGTTGACACAGTAATCACCATTCCCAACGAGCGTCTCTTGCACACGGTCGAGAAAGACTCGTCGCTGGCCGATTCTTTCGGCGTTGCCGATGACGTGCTGCGTCAGGCAGTCCAGGGCATTAGCGATCTGATTACCGTCCCGGGCTTGATTAACCTCGACTTCGCCGACGTAAAGTCAATTATGCAAGGCATGGGGATGGCGCTGATGGGCGCTGGTCGCGCAAGAGGAGAGAACCGTGCCATCGAAGCTACGCAGCAGGCGATATCTTCGCCTCTGCTTGAAGAGGCAACGATCCAGGGCGCGAAGGGTGTGCTGATAAACATCACGGGCGGACCGGATCTCACGCTTTATGAAGTCAACACAGCGTCGACGATCATCCGAGAGGCCGCTGACGAAGATGCAAACATTATCTTCGGCGCAGTGATCGACGAGAACATGCGCGACGAGATGAAGATCACAGTGATCGCGACCGGCTTTGGACAGGAAGCAGTCGCGGTCGCCTCGGCTGCTGGAGTGGCAAGCATGCCGGCGACGTCGCCTCGGTTTGTGCAACGACCCGCACACGATCTCCCGCGCCCGATGATGCAAGCGCGCGCCGACGATCTCGACGTGCCCACATTTATTCGTAAAAAAGCAGACTAGTACAACCGTTCGCTCCAACGAAAAAGAAGGCCAGATTTTCTGTGCCTTCTTTTTTGTTCATTTGAATGCATTGCAATCGTCAGACGTAACCACTACACGAGTTCTTCGATTGCCGGAAACAGTAACGCCATCAAGATGTTTTTGACTTTGCTTTTTGCGGCACGGTTGTGTAGCATAAACGTCATTCCTTGCAGGATTTTCCATTACGGGTAAAAATTTCGTCTCTTCTCCTCGAATGGCCGCAGCCTGCGAGAGTTGTGTGGATTCGCGTAAGCTCATCCCGCCAATGTGCTTCGCGCGACCGATAATCTAACCCGTCTATTTTTTGGAGGTAGGAAAAGTGAATCGTAAACTTATCAGGACCACGCTCGCCGAGGTTAAAGGAAAAGCTCGCGAGGTGCCTCAGCCCAGAGAACGTACTAATGGCGGTTCTTCGCGCGGATCTAACGATGGCGGTCGAGAAAGAGAAACCGTTCAGCGTCCTGCGCAACAGGCGTCGTCTGTCCAGCTGAGAAAAAGAACGCCACCGCCAATGGAGACTAACGCGGAACTCTTCTATTACAAGAAGCAAATCGACGCGCACACTCCGATGGTCATCGTCCTAATGGATGGCGAGGAAATCGAGGGGACAATCGAGTGGTATGATCGCGGCGCTCTAAAGGTCAACCGCAAGTCAGCGCCAAACCTTCTTCTTCTCAAGCGAAACGTCAAATACATGTTCAAAGCCGACGAGCGAGTCGAGCAGGCCGCGGAGTAGGAGCTTCCGGCATCATCGTCGGTCTCCCCGCATGTGGTCTCCTCTCCGCCTTGTCGGAACCGTCTCAACTAATGAGGCAGTTTGCCAATAACTCATCTCCTTCGGATCCTCGACACCCCCGATCTTTGCCCCGCATCGGAATTACGATGGGTGATCCTGCCGGCATCGGACCGGAAGTAGTGTTGAAAGCCGTAGCTGAAGAAGAGATCCAGCGCATTTGTGTACCGGTGATAATTGGTGACGCGCAGTTACTGGCCCACACCGCCAGAACTCTCGATCTACAGTCCGGCTACGACATTGTTCGCACTGGTGAGCCAATCCCCGATCAATTTGCTGAACCGATCATTTTTCACCTGGACAACATAAACGGCTTAATTGAACCCGGCATTGAATCAGGGGCCGCTGGAAAGGCAGCGGGTGGATATATCGAAGCGGCGGTGGAGTTGTGTGCTGCCGGCAGCGTGGATGCAATAGCCACTGCGCCCATCAACAAACGATCACTTTTCCTGGGCGGGTACAGCTTTCCCGGCCACACAGAGTTCCTGGCTCACCTGACCGGCAGTGAAGAATATGCGATGGCTTTCGTGGCAGCCAACTTGCGGATTGTTTTGATCTCGACGCACGTGCCTCTGGCGGAAGCAATAAGGTTAGTAGAGAAGGAACGCGTCAGCAGAACGATTATGCTTGCCAACCGCGAACTGAAGCGATGGGGTATTGAACGGCCACGCCTTGCGGTTGCAGCGTTGAATCCGCACGGAGCTGAAGGTGGTTTGTTTGGGATGGAGGAAATTTCGGAGATCGCGCCGGCGATCGAAGCGTGTCGCGGAGTGGACGACATTGATGTGCGAGGGCCCTTTTCTGCCGACACTGTATTCCTGCGAGCGTCGCGCGGAGAGTTTGACGCCGTAATCGCGTGTTATCACGACCAGGCAATGATTCCTGTAAAATGTCTTTCGTTTGGTGAGGCTGTGAATGTTACTCTGGGATTGCCGTTCATCCGGACCTCGGTCGATCATGGAACGGCTTTTGACATTGCTGGGAAAGGAATTGCAGAACATTCGAGTATGGTTGCCGCAATAAAACTTGCTGCCGAGCTTTCAACTCAGGCAGGTGAGAGCAGCCGTGCCGTCGAAGTCTAAGGAAAATGTCCACTAAAGAAACACAACCTCAACGTAAGGATAGTAAAGAGAACCGGCGTATCCTCGTTGCGGATGACGATCCGGCGATCCTGCGTCTGGTTACGGCTATCCTGGAAAAAGAGAACTACGGCGTAGTCACTGCCCGCGACGGACGAGAGGCTTATAAGATCCTGCAGAGCGATCAAAACTTCACCGCCGCAATTTTTGACGTGGTGATGCCACACATCTCAGGACCAGAGCTAGTGCGCTTCATGAAAACAGAAAAGCGGCTGATGCGGATTCCGGTGATGATGATGACTGCCGAACAGGATCCCAAGCTCTCTTCCGACAGTTTTTCAGCGGGTGCCGTGGTTTTCCTGCCCAAACCATTCACCACTGCCCAACTGCACATCATGTTGCAAATGCTGATTGGCAAGGCAAGCAGTTGATTCGATGATCTCCATAAGCCGCGTGAACAATCGCAACATGGTTATATGTTTTCGCCTGGTGGTTGTCTGTTTGCTCGTTTCCACAGCCTCGGTCGCAAGGGCTGATCTGAGTAACAGTCAGGCCCGAAATCTCATCAGGCGTGCGGCTGGTTTTGATTTGACTGGCGGGTCCGTGCGCGTCAAGACCATCTCGCCGACGAGTCCAACAACGGCGGAAGTGGCCGCAGAGGTCAGGACGGTTTTCAAGTTCGAAAAAGACAAGCAGGGAAACTGGCGCGTCGCGGAAGTAAGAACTGGTCAGGATCGATGGGAGCAGATCGATCTTCTGGCTAACGCCTTAGGGCCTCAACTCCCGACGAATGACTGTGCGACGCCGGATCCGCCTTTCCGCGGTTCGTTAGCAGTGGATCCAAGCACCAAGCGAGCGCGTTGTTTGTTGGGAAAATTGTTGGGCATTGAAGTCCCATCCGATGCTTTGCGGATTCAGCAGATAGCGCCGTTCGTCTTACCGATGGCCTCACAACCATCCGCAGTTGTAGTGGCCTGGGTCAAAGTTGAGGCGCAGTTAGCAAACGACAACGGGCGTTGGCGCGTCGTTGCGATGCGTACGGGACAACATAACTGGGTTCAGCTAGAGCCATTGATTGCTGTCGTCAATGCAGGAAAACAAAAAAGAGCGGAAGCCGACCTCCAATTGATAGCCAAGGCACTTGAAAGGTTTCGAGCGGACCGCGGCTTTTACATTGTTTCTGACGATCAGGCTGTAGTCATTAATCACCTCAATCCAAACTTCCTCGCTCAAGTGATTCGCGTGGATCCATGGCACCAACCTTACAAGTATCAGGGGCAACGCGACCACTTCACTTTGCGCTCGACCGGGCCGGATGCTAAGGACGGCACCGCCGATGATGTTGTCATTGCGGGCCCATCGCGATAGCCACAAACGCGAAACCATCAAACAATTGACGTTACGAGTAAACTCTTGACGCCCAATCGGCGTGGGTGTTAGCTTCGAAATGCGACCAGCTCGTTGAGGCCGCGTTTTCAAACAAGCCTTGCGCCGACTGAAAAAGAGTCTTGACCCCGCCAGTGGCGCGTATTTCAGCTTAGGTAACTCAAGCTTTGCTAGCTGGACGAAAACTCCTACTTGCCGACGATTCGATCACGATTCAAAAAGTTGTAGAGCTGACTTTTTCCGATGAAGGCGTCAACGTAGTCTGTGTCAACAATGGCAGGGAGGCTGTTGATCTAGTTGAAGAATTTGTTCCGGACGTCGTTCTCGCCGATGTTTTCATGCCGCAGCTAAACGGTTATGAAGTTTGTGAATACATAAAACAAAATGAGAAGCTGAAGCATATTCCTGTTATGCTTCTGGTGGGCTCTTTTGAGCCGTTTGACGAAGCGGAGGCGCGCAGAGTTGGCGCGGACGATACTTTGACTAAGCCCTTTCAATCCATTCGACGTTTGCTGGAAAAGGTTGGCGTTCTGGTAGCTGCGCGTCCACCCCAGGAACAGATACCAACGGCAGAACTTCCCAGGCCTGATGATGATCGCGACGCGGAACCGGAGACGCTCAGCGAAGCCGCAATAGAGATTTCCACCGCAGATACGAAGCCGCTTCCGCCGGAACTCGATCGCGCATTAGATGAACCCACAACTGCTAAGAAAGCGAATGAACGAAAGATGGAGACTAAAGTAGCTGAAACTCAAAGCCGCAGGCAGGATGACGATGCGCTGCTCGATCTCGGCGAGTTTCAATCGGCAGGCGCAACCGACGCCGACGAGTTTGTGCTGGACATAGACCTGGACGATATTCCGGAATATCTCCCTGTGAAACCCTCTTCGAAAGCCACTGCCTTTGCTGGTCAGGAAAGCAATGCGAGCGGTAGGAATGAGTGGGCGAGCAACCTCAGCCGAGGACAACAGTCAGTCTTCAGCGCTGCACCAGTTGCCGATGAATCGCCGGCCGCCACTCCGGACCAACTAGCGAAGACCCAGGAGTTTCCTCGTTCAGTTATTGCGCCGGCCGCGGAGCCGCAACAAAGTCTGTCGCAACCCGCGGTTGAGCGAGAACACTCGCAAACAACTCAATCGCCGGCAACAGCGAACGCGACCATTGCCCCAGATCAATTATCGCCTGAGGTGATTGACGCGATCGCGCGACGCGCGGTCGAGCAACTGTCAGAACGCGTAGTACAAGAAATTGCGTGGGAAGTTGTGCCGCAGCTTGCCGAGCTAATGATCAAGCGGCAACTTGAAGAGAAGAACTCTTAACTCCGGCAAACCAGGAATACGGACTCATTACCATTCGAGTTTAGACGGCGGACTTGTCCGCCGTTTTTGTTTGCCCACATGGCAATAATTAGTCTTTGCTTTACAATGCCATCTCAACCTTGAAGGCTGAGAGGCGGGAAGGTCCCGCCTCTAAATGAATAAACGCGAATGGAAATCCCGAAACAGTACGATCCCAAAGAAGCCGAACAGGGTCACTACGAACGCTGGGAGCAACACGGATTTTTTGCGCCCGAGACTAACCGCGACCCGGCTGCGCCCGTGTTTTCGATAGTCATACCTCCGCCAAACGTTACCGGCTCGCTCCACATGGGCCACGCGCTGCAGCACACAATGATGGACGTGCTGACGCGTTACAAGCGCATGTGCGGGTATCGCACGCTTTGGCTACCGGGCATGGATCATGCGGGAATCTCCACGCAGTTGATGGTGACGCGAGAGCTCAAGAAAGAAAGGCTCACCCGGCACGATCTGGGGCGCGAGGCGTTCGTGGAGCGTGTTTGGAAGTGGAAGAAGGAATCAGGTGGTCAGATTACCCGGCAGATGCGCCGCGAGGGCGCTTCAGTCGATTGGTCGCGCGAAAAATTTACGATGGATGAGGACTTGTCGCGGGCTGTGCGCGAAGTATTCGTGCGTCTTTACGACGAAGGCATGATTTATCGCGGCAATCGCATCGTCAACTGGTGTCCAAATGATCAGACCGTGCTTTCCGATCTTGAAGTGCAGAAGGATGCGCAGGCAGGCAAGCTTTATTACCTGCAATATCCGTTCAAGGGAAGCGACAAACGGCTGACCGTCGCTACCACTCGTCCTGAGACCATGCTCGGAGACACGGCCGTGGCCGTGAACCCAAACGACGAACGCTATCGCGATTACGTGGGCGCGACTTTGTTACTGCCGCTCACAGGTCGGGAGATTCCGGTTATTGCTGACGAGTTTGTTGATCCCGAGTTCGGCACGGGCGCAGTCAAGGTTACGCCGGCTCATGATCCGAACGACTACGAGATGGGCGTTCGTCATAACCTTGACCAAATCGTAGTAATTGATCCACACGCAAAGATGACGGAGGCAGCCGGTGCCGAATATGCAGGACTGGATCGCTACAAGGCACGCGCCAAAGTCGTGGAGCAGTTCGAAGAGTTAGGACTGCTCGAGAAGGTTGTGGATTACGAATTCTCAATTTCGAAGTGCGAGCGTTGCAAGACTGTCATAGAGCCACTGACTTCAACGCAGTGGTTTCTTCGCATGGACAAATTGCGAGACCTCGCCCTCGATCTGATGAGCCGCGAGCACAAACCGCACTTTGTGCCTGAAGTGCCTCATGAAAAGGTTTACACAAACTGGCTGGAGAATCTGCGCGACTGGACTATCTCCCGACAACTCTGGTGGGGACATCAGATTCCCGCATGGTATACGCCGGATGGAGAAATAATCGTTGCCCGATCAGAAGAGGAAGCTCGAGCAAAGGCCGGGACGAACGATCTTAAGCAGGATGAGGATGTTTTAGACACCTGGTTTTCCTCGGCGCTCTGGCCTTTCTCGACATTGGGGTGGCCGGAACAAACTAGCGATCTGCAAACCTTTTATCCGACTTCCGTGCTGGTCACGGCGCGCGACATCATTTTTCTGTGGGTCTCGCGCATGGTGATGATGGGTATGAAATTCATGGGCGAGCGTCCGTTTGACGATGTGTTCGTCACTGGCACGATTCTCGACCCGCACGGCCAGCGGATGTCGAAGACCAAGGGGAACGGTGTGGATCCGCTGGAGGTGTTTGACAAGTATGGAGTGGATGCCACGCGTCTGAAGCTGGCATCTGTAGGTAGCACCGACGTGCGCTGGAACGACAAGCAGGTCGAGTCGTATCGAAACTTCGCCAACAAGATTTGGAATGCAGCGCGTTTTTGTTTGCTGAATTCTGAGGGCGCAAAGGTAGACCTGGCAACCTTAAATGCCGAGTCAGACTGGCCACTGCACGACCGTTGGATCATGTCTCGCCTAAACGCGACTGCGCGTGACGTACGCCAGGCATTAACGACTTACGAGTTCCATGAAGCTGTCCAAACGCTCTATCACTTTTTCTGGGACGATTTCTGCGATTGGTATATCGAGCTGACAAAAAGCGACGTGACTGCGGAGGAGGCCACGCCAAAGCGCGCCGAAGCGCGGACGCGTTTGATTACTGTTCTGGAACAAGCGCTGCGACTTCTGCATCCGTTCATGCCATACATCAGCGAGGACCTTTGGCAACGCCTGCCGGGTTCGCATCAAGGGTTGCATCATCCTGCGTACGCCCAAGCGGAGCCGACCATCATGCTGGCTGCGTATCCTGAGCCCAGGTCGGAGCTGATTGATGAGAACGCCGAATGGGAGATGCAGACGCTTATCGATCTGATCTCTCGCGTTCGCAACATCCGTTCGGAGATGAACATCAAGCCGGGCGAGCCGGTGCCGGTGTTGATTGGTGCGCCAGATGAAAAGCTGCGCGCAGTGTTTGCCGCGAACAAAAGCCAGATCAGCCGCCTGGTGCGCGCATCCGAAGTTTCCATAAACGAAATACTTGCCGCACCGCGAGCTTCCGCACGTGCGGTGTTGGCGGGAGGCGCCGAAGTAGCCGTGCCGCTTGCCGGCCTGATCGATTTCGAACAGGAGCAGCAGCGGTTGCGAAAAGAGCAGGAGAAACTTGCAGCTGAAGGTTCAAAGCTCCAGGCACAACTTGCCAACCCTCAGTTTGCCGAACGCGCGCCTGAGGAGAAAGTTGCCGAACTGCGCGCGCGGATTTCCGACATCGCCCAGCGCACGGCTCAATTGAACCAGACCATCGAAAACTTACAGTAACAGTCTGACTGCGTGCTAGACTCGCCCTCAAGATCGTTATAGTAAATTCCGAACCACCCAAGGAGTCCCCTGAAAATGCGTCGAAGTCTGATCTCGTTAATTATTATTGGCTTGGCTCTAATTGTCTTTGGATCCTCTTCCGTTCTGAAAAGCAAAGCAAAAGGTGAAGCGGCTGTTGTGGCGCAGCGGGCACAACCGGGTACGCGCTGCACTCGCCTGACGTTCGGACCAAGACCAAAAAAGAAGTCCAGAAAAGAAATCGAAGCCGCGAAAAGCTCGGGCTCAATGTTCGGCACGCGCTGTATGCGACTCTCATCAGGCGGGCGTCCGGGAAGCATCCTTGCGAATACGCCGCCCAACATCGGCCTCGCTGCTTCAACGGCTTATGTCGCTGGTAATGCCAACGCGCAGGTTAACCTTAAGGCGATCGCTTGCGACCCAGACGGCGACAACGTTCTCTATACTTATACAGCTACCGGCGGCCGCATCACCG
Source organism: Acidobacteriota bacterium (assembly GCA_030913905.1). Taxonomy (GTDB): domain Bacteria; phylum Acidobacteriota; class Blastocatellia; order Pyrinomonadales; family Pyrinomonadaceae; genus PSRF01. Next base: position 11,725 of record JALZOO010000204.1, on the reverse strand, counting down.
GCGATGCCGCATCCGCGGTCTGGGACTTGACCGGCGTTACTCGTCCGGCAACCTATACTGTCAGCGTGGAAGTGGATGACGGCTGCGGTTGCGTGTCGTTCTATTCTACTGAGGTCAGACTCGAATAGCGCCCCAGCGCGTAGCCTAGATGCGCAGGGCTTGTCCCCGTGCACACAGTGGAACAAGGGCGGTCACAAGCCGTGTAAAGGTAAAGATTTTGTGGGCGCTTGAAGGCACTCCGGACAAGGGGTATCTTTGAGACGCTCCCCGCTCGGCATTCGAGGAATAACCATGCAAAATCGATCTATTCGTTACAGTGCCTTACTGCTGGCAGTGTTAGTCGTGTTCAGTATCTGTGTAATTGAAGCGGGCGCTCAGTCTCGTCGCAGGCGGCGCGCGCGGCGCGTGACCCGTCCACCAGTGGTCAGACCTGTCGTCACAAACCCAGAGATTGCCCCTCCCGGAAGTGAGGCCATAGGGCCTGACGGCGAGAAGATCATTAGCACCGCCGAAGACAATACGGCTGACGCCGAGCAGACTAAAGAAGTCGCCGCGCCAAAGAAGGGCAAAGCGCGAGGTTCTTCGGATCAAGATATGCAGCAGACGATTAACAACCTCTCAAATCAGGTGAACAGGCTAAACGATAAGCTGACACAGATGCAGGAGAATGATCGGTCGCTGATTGACATGGAGCGGCTTACGCGTGCGGAGCAGCGCGCGGAAAGTTTGCGGGCGCAGCAAGTTGATGTTGAGAGTAAGTTGGCCGACTTGCAGTCGCGACTCGAGCAAACCGAATACTCGCTGAAGCCGGAGAATATTGAACGGTCGGCCGCCGGCTACGGCAGCACCAAACCGGAGGAAGCGCGCGAGGCACGCCGTCGGGCTCTTGAGAGCGAGAGAACACGCTTGCAAAGCCAGATTAGGATATTGGAAGTCAGCCGAGCGCGTTTGGAACAGTCCGTCGCGACAGCGGACGCCGAAGTCGACATACTGAGACGACGATTAGAGCAACGGCGTCAGAGTGAGAACGCTGGTTCAGCGCCGGCTGAGCAGGGGACCAACAATCGAACCCGACCTGAGTGATGGTTATCCGCAGATTAAGATTTCAGATTGCAACGGGCGCTATAGCTAATGGGCACAATCGCACAAAGAGATCTCTACGCGATGATTGCCGAGGCGAATGGGCGGCGTGAACGAGTAGTGGTTGCCACAGTGGCGGCCACGCGCGGATCGACACCGCAACAACGCGGCGCGAAGATGCTTTTCTTTGAAAACGGTGAAGCGAAGGGAACCGTAGGGGGCGGTTGCATTGAAGCTGAGGTTTGGGCCGAGGCGCGCGCAGCGCTGAAGTCCGGAACCTCGGCGTTACATCACTTTTCGCTAACCGCCGAAGAGGCGAGTGAAGAGGGAATGGTTTGCGGCGGCACTATGGACATCTTTATTGATGTGGTGGAATAGCGAGCAGCAAACAGCAAACAGCAGAGAGCAGGCGGTGATGTGGTTCGTTGCTAAAAGAAAAGAAGAGAGAGAGGCAAGACTCGTAATTGCTGTTCGCTGTTCGCTGTTTGCTGTTTGCTCGTTCCAGACTGGAGACTCTAAACATGAGTGAATCCTTTGTCGAAAACTACAAAGCCAAGCACACGCATCCTCTCAACAAGCTAACTCACAGCATCGGCATCCCGATGATTGTGGTTTCGCTGCCGTTGTTTTTCTTCAATTGGCGCTGGGCGCTTGGGCTCTTCATTGTCGGTTGGATACTCCAGTTTGTCGGGCACGCTATCGAGGGCAATCAACCAGCGTTTTTCAGGAATCCGGTTTACCTGCTGGTTGGGCCATGGTGGCTGATTCGCCGGGCAGCAGCGGCCATGGGCCTGGCTAAAGCACCTTCGTCGAGATAATCTGTCCGTTGTAGCTCGATGCCTTCCCCGGAAAAAACCCCGCCGTTCCCCATAATCTCAGCAGCAATCGCGAGAATAATCGAAGACAAGTTTACTGCTGTTCTGATTACCCTCATCGAAGGTCCCACGAACGTTGGGTCAAAACTGCTCGTCGAACCGTCCGGCTCAACGATTGGGACACTTGGCTACGAATCGCTCAATAGCTCGGTTGTGCAACAAGCTGCACGATTCCTTGATTCAAAAGATGAGACGCGCGCCTTTCAGGTGAAAGAGTTTGCGCCGGAGATTGCGGACTTGAGCGAGGCGCGAGTTCTTTTCGAACGAATCGAGCCGGAACCACGGATCGTTATCTGCGGCGCAGGTCACGTGGGTGCTGCGCTTACTAGACTCACTACGCTGCTTGGTTATCATCCCACTTTGATCGACGACCGAGGCGAGTTTGTAACAAGAGAGCACTTTCCCGACGAGCGAATTGAGTTGATCGCCGCAGCCGATTGGTTCGATGCCGTGCGGGCTGCCGTGGGCGATGGGCGTGGTGTTTCTGTGGCGGTGGTCACGCGCGGGCACAGTGAAGACGAAGCTTGCATGCGCGCCGTCATGGTCACTGGTGCAGATTATGTAGGACTGATTGGAAGCAAGCGGCGAACAAACATCGTGCTCGGGCGTCTGCGCGAGGAGGGAGTAGACGACCAACGACTGGAGAATATCCACGCGCCTGTTGGACTCGACATCGGCGCGGTCACGCCTGAAGAAGTTGCGCTGGCAATTATGGCTGAGATTGTGGCCGTGCGACGTGGCGGGGCCGGCGGCTCGTTATCGTCCTGGCGCCGCGCGTAGTAGGACAGGCATTCCTGCCTGTCCACCGTTCTCGGGAGGCCCATTTGGACTTCAACAAGCGCGTTTGGTAAGAGGGACAGGCAGGAATGCCTGTCCTACCTCTTCAGGTACTTCTCAGGCAGCGGATGCTTCTCGTCCTCACCTTGCCAGAAGATTGTCACTATCCACCAACGGCTGCCGTCGTTCATCAACTGAATACTGTTGATGCCGCGAGCAAATGGTTTCGTGTCGGCCGCCGCATGTTTTGATTCGTAGGTGCTGAAGACGTGCGCGATTTGCCCGAACTGGTCAGTAACTCGTGAGATTTCCGATTCATAGAAACCCTCTTTTTCGAAGAACGGACTGCTACCCTCAATGTAGCCGTCCACAGTCACCACTCGCGAACCGTAACCACCCGCCCTGCGTGGGCCAGTCGGAATCAGCCGCGCGCCAGGAATAAACAACGATCGCATCCGATCCCAATCGCGTTTCTTACCGGCCGGTCCCGAGATGACGTCGTAAACGGCGGCGATGATTGCGTCAATTGAACTCACGTCGGCCGGATTTGCTGCCGGAGGAGCGGGCGTAGCCCCCGCCTGGGGCGCAGGCGTAGCCGTCGCTTGGGGCGCAGGCGTTGGTGACGGCGCCGGTGACGGTTTTTGATCCTGGGCCATGGCAACAACAAAAACGCAAAGTAAGATTGATGACGAAACAAGTGTTTTCCAAATTGCTGAACTTGGTTTCATTGAAACTCTCCTTGAAGCTGGCTAGGTTTGAGTCGGATTAAAACACGATCCTTTGTTCGTAGCAAAAGCGTTGGATGTTGGGCCCGGTAAGTGTTAAGAACAATTAAGTCATGTCGCTGGAACTTGGGGAACCCACACGATTGAGAGACGTCCGCGTCCGGCGAACCGGAATGTTTCGCGCGCTCTCACATCGAAACTTTCGCGTCTTCTGGATTGGCGCCTTCCTTTCAAACGTAGGCACCTGGATGCAGGCTGTGGCCCAGGGTTGGCTCGTCCTGCAACTCACGAATTCGTCGCTATGGCTCGGCATCGACGGTTTCATGGCGACCGCCCCGGGTTTTTTTCTAACACTGGCGGGGGGCGTCTTTGCCGATCTTGTCGATCGCCGCCGGCTACTTCTATACACCCAGGTAGTGGCCGGATTAACCGCAGTCGCGTTGGCCACGCTGGTTTGGACAAATCACATAAACGTCTGGATGATCCTGGGATTCTCGTGGATAACCGGCTGTTGTATGGCGCTGGCCGCTCCTTCCTACCAGGCGATGACGTTTGATCTCGTTGGTCGCGAGGATCTGGCGAACGCGGTCGCGCTCAACTCGGCGCAGTTTCAACTTTCGCGAGTCTTCGGACCAGTGCTCGCCGGTGTCGGGTTCAAGTTCTTCGGGCTTGCCGGGTGCTTCTATTTGAATGGCCTTTCGTTTGTCGCAGTGGTCATTGCATTACACATGGTGCACTTCGACAAAGCGAGAAAACCGCTCAGCTCCCACTCAGTCAAGGACCGTCGCGCACTATGGCAGGATCTAATCGCCGGGTTCAGATACGTGCGACGACGTCCACGCGTATCGTCACTTCTGATTATGGCCGCCGTTACCAGCCTGTTCGGTGCTCCGTATCTGACACTCATACCAATCTTTGCTCGCGACATTTTTCATCTCGGCGCCAGCGGTCTTGCATGGATGATGGGTGTGGCGGGCGCGGGGGCCTTCGGCGGCGCGTTGTTTCTAACCTACCTTGGCGACTTCAGGCGAAAGGGTTGGTTTCTGCTGAGCGGCGCTTTTGGTTTCGGCGTCTTCCTCATCGCCTTCGCGAACGCAAACACACTTTGGCTCTCGTTGGCTTGTCTCTTCGGCGTCGGGGTCACTGTCGTCACTGCAGTTGCCCTGACTAACACCTTGCTGCAGCAGCTCGTAACCGATGAAATGCGAGGTCGAGTGATGAGCATGTTTATACTCTCATTCATTGGGACCATGCCTATCGGTAATCTCCTCGCAGGTATTTTTGCTCACAGGTTTGGCGCCCCGGCAACGCTTACCGGTGGCGGTATCTGCATAATCATCTACGTCACAATCTCGACCCTTCGGAACCGCAAACTGCGCGACCTTCATTAATTCCCCTCTTTGGAGTGCGGCGGCTTGACGCCGCTTTCTGATTTCTCTCTGTTTCCAAATCGCCAACCAGAGCGGGGGCATGCCCCCTTCCTGACCTAGAGATATTCCATCTGGAGTGAATGCAGCTTTCGACGCCGGCGGGCCAAAGCGGCGCCAGGCCGCCGCACTCCAAGGAGTTGAATCAAATCAGTGGGCGCAAGAAGTCGGAGCCTGCCGCGTTCTTCCCTCGGCAAGATGGCTAAAATCCGCAAAGGCTAGGTGAGAAAAATGCGAGCTCTCAATTTCCGATCACTGCTTCTGGCTATATCAGTCGTGTTCCTGACTACGATGAGCGCTGCCGCGCAGGGTGTGATAGTGCCGGGTCCGTGTAGACGGTGTCCCGAAACGCCACGTCCCATTGCTCTGCCACGCTCCCTGCCGGTGAAGTCGATCAAAATCGACACCAAGATAACGTCGCAGGTGGCGACGACACACGTCGAACAAGTCTTTAGAAACGATACTGACGCCGTGCTGGAGGGAACATATTTCTTCCCAATCCCCGAACAGGCTTCGATTACCGAGTTTGTGCTTTGGGACGGCGATCGTCGGCTGGTAGGCGAGGTGCGCTCGCGTGAAGAGGCAAGGCGGATCTATGACGAAATTGTGCGGCGTCAGCGCGACCCCGGACTACTCGAGTACGCGGGCAAGAATCTTTTCCAGGCAAGCATCTTCCCCATTCCTCCTCATGCGGATAAAAAACTCGAGATCACATACACGCAGGTGCTGCCGGCTGAGTCTGGCACAGTCGCATATCGTTATCCGCTCGGCACGGGCCATCAGGCAACGCAAATCGGCTCCGTCTCCGGACGTGTCGAACTCGATAGTAAGGAACCGCTGCGCAACATCTATTCGCCGAGTCATGCGATTGACGTGAAGCGCGCTGGAGATCGCCGGTCCGTAATTTCGTTTGAATCTTCCGGCGGAAAAGAGCCGCAGGATTTTCAACTTTTCTATACGCGCTCCAACGAAGACTTTGGCGTGACCCTATTAACGCATCGAGATGCCGGGAAGGATGGTTACTTCTTATTGATGATCTCGCCGAAAGACGATTGGTCGGAACAGGAGTATGCCGCGAAAGATATCGTTTTCGTGCTCGACACGTCCGGCTCCATGGCCGAAGAAGGGAAGATGGAGAAAGCGCGGTCTGCTTTGTTGTACGGGATAAGAATTCTGCGCCCGCAGGATCGTTTCAACGTGATCTCATTTGCAGGTGAAGAGCGGGCGATGGAACGGGGAATGATCACTGCCGATGATCAGGGACGAAAACGTGGCGAAGCATTCGTGCAGTCGCTGCGGCCACTGGGCGGCACTAACATCAACCAGGCAGCAGTGGCCGCGATGCGGCAGTTTGAGCCGAGCAACCGTCCTAAGATTGTGATTTTCATGACCGACGGCCTGCCAACCGTTGGCGAGACGAACGCCCCGCGAATCCTGGAGAACGCGCACGCAAGAAGGGTCCCGGGCCTGCGTCTGTTTACGTTTGGTGTTGGTTACGACGTCAACACGGCGTTGCTCGACAAGATGGCCGGCGAGAATGGCGGAGTCGCGGACTATATCGAGCCCAAGGAAGATTTGGAAATAAAAGTGTCGAACTTTTTCGCGAAGATAAACCACCCGGTGCTTACTGAGTTGGAGCTCGACATGGCCGGAGTGGAAACCGATCTAATCTATCCGCGCAGCCTTCCAGATCTTTTCAAAGGAACCCAACTAACGCTGATCGGCCGGTATAAGAACGACATCGACATGAACTACGTTCGGTTGAAGCTCGCCGGTAACAGCAACGGCTCCAACCGCACTTTCTTTTACAACAATCTTCATTTTCCCATCCGCGAGGACGCAAACGATTTTCTGCCGCGGCTGTGGGCAACGCGCCGGGTCGGTTGGTTAATGGAACAGGTTCGCACAAACGGAGAACAAGCCGAGTTGCGCGATGAGATTGTGGATCTGGGTACGCGTTATGGAATCGTGACGCCCTACACCTCGTATCTGGCGCTCGAGCCAACGACCACCACTCAGAATGTGACTGGCTTGACGCAAAATAATCGCGGTTTCCTGTTGGGACGCCGGCAGAACGCGCCGCCGCCTCCTACAGCTCCGAAAGCGGCCGATGCCCGCGCAGTCACAGGTATGGCAGCCGTGCAGCAAAGCAAACGTGCACGCGAACAACAGGAAGCTTCGACGGTCGACAAAGACACCGCGTCATCAATGGTTCGGAACGCGGGTGGCAAAACGTTTTACCTGCGCGACGACGTTTGGATTGATTCGGAGTTCAAGGAGGGCGCTAAGATGCCTGAGACTGCCGTCAAGTTTGGCAGCGACGACTACTTCGCTCTGCTTAAACAGAAACCTCGCTTGGGAGAATACTTCTCTCTGGGCGAGCAAGTTGTGGTGGTCTTCGAGGGTCGAGTCTATCGAGTAACCGTGGGAACTTGATAAGCCAGTTCGGAGATCTTCTGAAGGGTCATGCGCATCCAAACGCGCGTGACCCTTCGTCTTGTCTTGATCCGGCAACTTAGGGTACAAATTCTTTGAGATCCCCATCTAACTAGTACAGACGGAACGGCGAGCGGGCGGCGTACAGCAGCGCCGGCAGCCAGGAGTGATTAAGTGCGTATGAGATTTCCCGACCATAGCAGGATACAGATGCTTGTTTGTGCGGCGTTGCTGCTGATTGTGACTGCCTGGCCCATCAGCGCTCAGCAGGGATGGGTCTCGACGCGAGTCGGCCCGGCGGGCCAGGACCTCAACGCCGTTTTCTTTCTCGACAGCAAGCGAGGCTGGGTGGGTGGTGACAACGGTTTTCTGAGTCGGACGGAAGACGGCGGACACAGTTGGGTCCAGCAAATCGTCGAAACTACAGACGCAATCAATGACATCTATTTCCGCGACAAAGAAGCAGGATTTCTGATTGCAGGTAATGCGATCTTTGCGACCCGCGATAACGGCACGCGCTGGAGCGAAGTGCGACGGTTTACACAGAAGGAGTTTGACGGCGCGGACGTAGAACTTTACAGCGTTCGTTTTTCCAGTAAGAAGAAGGGCTGGGTCGTTGGTTCAGTCAGTAAACGGGATAGAGTAATCGACAGTATTTTGGTCTTCACTGAAAACGGCGGCGAGTCGTGGCAGCGGCAGCGCGCGCCCAGCCGGCTGGAATTGATTCATCTCGAGTTTGCAAATGATAAGCGTGGCTGGATAGTGGGCGATGAAGGAACGATTCTGGCTACTGTCGATGCCGGCGAAACGTGGACGAAGCAGGTATCGGGGGCCGCCGGGACCATCTACCACGTGGCTTTTCGCAGCGACAAGAAAGGGTTTGCCGTGGGGAAGGGCGGCACCGTGCTGCGCACTACAGACGGCGGCGCCACCTGGACACCGGTTCAGGTCAACACGCGCTCGACACTCTTGAACGTCAAGTTTGTCGATGACGACAGCGGCTGGGCGATCGGGCGGGGCGGCACAATTTTGCGCACTAGCGACGGCGGATTAACCTGGGTTGAACAAGAGTCGGGCACGAAACAGAACCTCTACGGACTTTATTTCGCGAAGAAAATTGGTTGGGCGGTTGGCGGTGATGGACTAGTGCTGCGATACGAGCAATAAGCGGGTCAAGCAACGGAAAAGCGGGTTAAGACATCTTATTGGTCGAGGTTATTGGAATGGACGTAGATTTATAACGGCCACCATAACACTCGGTTCCTCCTGTGATTACGCCCGGCATTAAGGTGCCGGGCGGTTTTTTTGTTTGGTGGCTTTTGCGTCTAGTTTCCGTTGTCAGCGGAACCGGCCTGTTCTTTTTTGCTGCCGCTGAAAGGAAGTGGTGAGGTGTCCTGGAGGCTTATGTTGCCTTCGATTTGTTCGCCGGCTACCTCGCCTTCAATTTGAGCTTCCATGGTGTGGCCGGCGACATCAAAGGCCACGACCGCCGCAAACGACTCTCCGTCAAACGTTGCCGACAACAGTTCGCCGTTGCCCATCTCAGATTCCACTCTTCCGGAAAGTCCCTTAACGGTGTTGGCTAATATCAAGGTAGCCGGAATGCTCTGGCCCAGAGGTGTTTCAATCTGCAGCGACCAGTCCCCCGCTAATGTCGCCTCCGCAGCCGAGCGGGTCTCTCCGGAGGCAGCCGACGGCTGGCTCTTTTTCTTTCCGGCAGTGTTGTAGAACTCAATCTCTTCAACGTACGGCTTTATCTGCTCATGAAGCTGAGAACCATCCCCGACCACCACGAGAGCCGCTTCATCGGGTCTTACATACTTTTGCGCGACCTGCTGAATCTGCTCAATCGTCACGGCCTGAACGCGGTTGCGATAAAGCTCGAGATACTCTTCAGGTAAACCATACATCTTGATTTGGACGAGTTGATCGATAAGTCCCTCCTGCGTTTCCAACCGAATGGGAAACACGCCGGTTAAGTAAGACTTCGCATCCGAGATCTCTTTTTCAGAAACCGGCTCCGTGCGGATGCGTCCGAGCTCGTAAAAGAATTCTTTAAGTGAATCACCCGTGACTGGTGTCCGCACCTCGGCGGTTGCGCGGAACGTTCCCGCAGTACGGCGTGCATCAAGACTCGAGTAAGCGCCGTAGGTATAACCCTTCTCCTCGCGCAGGTTCATGAACAACCGCGAAGAAGCGTTGGCGCCCAGAATCGTATGCATGACCAGCATAGGAAAATAATCCGGACTGGTTCGGGTAATACCGGTGTTGGCGATAATGATGTTTGCTTGCGCCGAGCCGGGCCGGTCAACGACGTAGGCTGACCGAGTTGTTCGCTGCGGTAGCTCAGGGAAGTCGTCAGTCGTGGTTGGGCCAGACTGCCAGCCGCCGAACAGACTCTCGACGCGCTGAACTATGTCCTCCTTCTGAACGTCGCCCACTACGACCAACACCGCGTTACTGGCAATGAACTTTTCACGATGGAACTCCACCAGGCGTTCACGAGTGGTGGCGTCAAGAGATTCCGGCGTGGGCGCGGTAACGGAATACGGGTGGGAACCGTACATCACCTTCGCCACCATCTCGTTCGCCAGAAACGATGGCTGTGCGCGCTGTTGTTTCAGACTTTCCTTGGTGTTTTGCCTGGTGAGTTCCACCTCGTTTTCGGGAAACACCGGCCGTAGCGCCACATCAGCCATCAACTCGAGAATCTCGTCGCTGAAGATGGCCAACGATGATGCGGCAACGGTCGTGTAGTCCGAATTCGCACCCGCTTGCAGCGTTGCGCCCAAACGCGCTACCTCATCTGCGATTTGGCGACTGGTGCGCGACTCCGTTCCTTCGGTCAGGAGTCCGGTCAGCATATCCATCAGACCCGGCAGCTCCACGGGGTCGTACGCATTGCCGGTGCGCAACGCGAGTCGATAGCTGACGAGTGGCAGTCTCGGATCCTCGACCACAACGACGACTAATCCGTTGGCAAGTGTCATCTCGGATGCGGTCGGTAGCTTGATCGGGTGGGGAGGAAGCGGCGCCGGTGGTTGGCTTAATAAGTTTTCCTGTGGGTTCATTGTTACGGGTGTAAAGGTCCCGAGCCTGTTTCAGTTTGTTTTGGCGGATCGGCAGGTTGCTGGGGCGCTTCGACCTGGCCCCTGGCTTCACCGACTAAGGGGTCAGGTTCAACTGTTGGTTCAACCGGGGCACTGGGAGGAACCTGGGCCGGCGGCGAAGTGGGCTGTTTGGGATCGCCGGGCGCCTGCGCGGTTGCACTTTCCGCAGCTTCTTCAGCAACTGCGACGGGAACGATATCCAGCACCACGCGATTTTCTATGTCGAGATACTGCTGAACTGCAGTCTTGATTTGTTCAGGCGTTATTGCCAGATACTGATCGAGTTCAGAATCGATGAGGGTTGGATCGCCGTCATAAAGCGCATATTCAGCTAACCGTTGCGCGCGATACATGGTTGACTGCCGACCTCGAACGACGTCGTTGCGCAAAGAGTTCCTCAGTTTCTCCATCTCCGCCGCAGAAGGTCCGGAAATGCCAAGCGACCGAATCTCGTTGAAGATTTGTTCGCGAATCGCAGCCACTTCTTCTCCAGGTTTCGGGAGAGCGAAAATGTAACAAGCGGACGGACCACGTCTTTCGTCGATGCCGCCCTGAATCGACACCACCGACTCGTCACCCTTTACTAAATTCTGATAGAGCCGCGAACTGTCGCCCTCGAAAAGCAGATCGGCTGCCAAGGAGATCGCATAAAAGTCCGGCGTCCGGCGCGGTGGAATTTTCCAACCAAGCACGAATGCGGGCGCCGGCGCTAAACGGTCGTGATAGACCTCTTGAGTCTGTGCCACATCTTGGGGCTCACTGGTATCGACTGGCGGCGGCGGCGGCTGGCTCGGAATTTCCTCGAAATACTTTCTCACCAGCTCATTCGCTTCCGCGCTTTCAAAGTCGCCCGCAATCGTCAGCACAGCATTGTTGGGTGCATAGTAAATTCGGAAAAACTCCTGCACGTCCTCAATTGTTGCTGCGTCGAGATCTTCCATTGACCCAATTGTTGAGTGCGCGTTAGCTGGATTCTTGAATATGAGTTCGTTTATGCGCAGGAAGGCGTTGACGTAAGGCTGATTGTCATAGCGCAAACGCTTTTCCTCCTGCACCGCGTTGCGCTGGTTGTCGAGATTTTCCTGAGTAACCTTCAGCGAACGCATGCGGTCACTTTCAAGCCACAACGCCAGCGGGAGATGACTGGCCGGAAGTGTTTCAAAGTAATTGGTGCGTTCGGTTGAGGTCGTTCCATTCATTGTTCCGCCGGCATTGAAGATGTATTGGAAGTGCGCTGCCTTGGGGACGTTTTCCGAGCCCTGAAACATCATGTGCTCGAAAAGATGTGCAAACCC
>JALZOO010000196.1 GCA_030913905.1 Acidobacteriota bacterium | reverse complement strand
GCGTCAGACCATCCGATTCTGGTAGCCCTGTATGCCAACAGCCATAATTATGACAATCAGCTGGGCGATCCGTTCATGATGCTGGTCCCGCCGCTTGAGCATTACCTCAACAGTTATACGGTGACCTCGCTTGCGACATTCAATCCGAACTTAATAAACGTCGTTGCGCCGACGTCAGATATTGGAGCCGTAATTTTCGACGGCACACCAATCGACGCTTCCGCCTTTGTGCCTATCGGCAATACGGGAGCTTCCGGCGCTCAGTTAACAGTCAGCGCCGGCACGCACACGCTTTCAGGGCCACATCCTTTTGGAGTTTACGTTTACGGCTTCGCCCTCGATGTATCGTATGGCTATCCCGGAAGCGTCTGCCTTTCTTCGGTGCTTGGTCCAACCACACTCACCCTCGCGCCCAAATCTCAAAACGCGGCCCTCGGCGCGCCAAGCTGTGTGACAGCCACTGTCAAAGATCAAAACAGCACACCGGTTAACAATCAGAGTGTCAGCTTCACCATCGCCGGCGCACACTCACAAACTCCACCGACCCAGATGACGAATGAGTTGGGCCAGGCACAGCTCTGTTACTCGGCCGCCACCGCGGGCGACGATCTGATTACCGCCACCAGCGGCAGCTCGTCTGATTTCGCCAGCATTAGTTGGAGACCACCGAATCAGCCGCCGGTTGTTAATGCAGGCGCGGACGAAACCATCACTTTGCCTGCGGTCGCCAACCTCTCCGGGAGCGTCACCGACGACGGCTTGCCGGGTAACACGCTGAATCCGTTGTGGTCGAAAGTAAGCGGGCCGGGGAACGTGATTCTTAGTAATGCCTTTTCAACGACAACAACCGCGGTTTTCGACGTCAGCGGAGTTTACGTTTTGCGTCTGGCTGTCAGCGACGGAGAACTTACAAACGTCGACGAGTTGGAAATTATTGTGAATCCGGCGCCGGTGAATGCGTCGCCAACCGCGAATGCGGGACCGGATGTGTTTACGACCATTAACAGCAACTTGGTAGCGAATGGTGGTAACGATCAGCCACTGGTCAACGGCGAGATTCCCGGTTGGACAGAAGTTCAGGGAACCGGCTGGACGGTGGGAACGGCTGACGCTGACGCACCCGTTCCGCAACGCGGTCAGGGCTACTTCTTCGCTGGCGAAGATGCGCAGGCGGAGCTATGCCAGGATATCGATGTCTCTTCGTTCGCTGCCGGCATCGTGTCCGGCACTCAGCAGTTTGAGTTCAAAGCTTATGTCCGCTCCGCCGCAGAGGCTGCGCCGGATAGCGCTCGCGTGATCGTGGAATACCGCAATGCCACAAACACCAACGTCCTCGCCACTCTTGATTCCGGTCTGATCGCTTCCACAACCTCCTGGCACCTGACGGAAGTCACCCGGCCCGCGCCGGTAGGTACCGGATGGCTGCGAGTGCGTCTGATTGCCACGCGCAACACGGGCGCGTCGAATGACGCTTTCTTTGATTCAGTGAGTCTGCGCCCAGTCGGCAGCGCGGCAATCAAACTGGGCGGTGTCGTTACAGACGATGGGTTGCCGTTTGGCAGCACACTCTCTTCCGTCTGGACCACCCTCGACGGTCCGGGCGTGGTTACATTTGCAAACGCCAACTTACCGGCCTCTGCCGCGTCATTCGAAACTGCAGGTACTTACGTTTTGCGTTTGACCAGTAGCGATGGCGACTCGAGCTCGAGTGACGACGTCACGGTAGTTGTAAACCCAGCCAATCAGGCGCCGGTCGTAAACGCTGGAGTTGATCAAACGATCACGTTGCCGGGGTCAGCCGCGCTGATTGGCACAGTCACAGACGACGGGCAACCTCCTGGCAGCAGTGTGTCTGTCTCATGGTCCACGGTCAGTGGCCCAGGCATTGTTACATTTACTGATCCAAGCACCGTCGCAACGATCGCCAGCTTCAGCACGCCCGGCGTATATGTCCTTCTTCTAGATGCTGACGACACGGAATACTCAGCCAGTTCCGAAGTAACAATCACAGTTAACCCTTCTCCCAACAATCAACCGCCAACCGTGAGCGCTGGACCCGACCAAACAATTTCGTTGCCCGTCGATACAGTGACTTTGAATGGCGCCGCCGCGGACGATGGGCTGCCCATCGGCAATCTACTCGCGATCGCATGGACGACTGTGAACGGCCCCGGAACAGTCACATTTAGTAGCGGCAACACTGCTGTGACGACGGCGCAGTTCAGCGCCACGGGCACATATGTCCTGCGTCTGTCTGCGAGCGATGGAGCTTTCCTGGTTACTGAGGACGTTACGATCACGCTCACGCCACCTAACCAGGCGCCCACTGCCAATGCGGGAACCGATCAAACAATATTGCTGTCGCAGCAGTCTTACCTTAACGGCAGCGTTGCCGACGATGGTCTGCCTTTTGGCAATACGCTCAACACCACTTGGTCCAAGGTCAGTGGTCCCGGAGACGTTGCCTTTGCCAACGCTAATGTAACGGTCACAAGTGCGACGTTCAGCACGACCGGCATTTACGTTCTGCGGCTGACCGTAAGCGACGGCCAACTCTCCACGACCGACGACATCACTATCACTGTCAACGACAACGTTGCCCCACCGACAGTCGAGATCACCGGCCCTGCGGATGGCTCTGCATTGACGGAGCCAACCCTGATTACCGGTTCCATAAGCAACGGCGATTGGGTCCTGGAATACGGTCTCAACTCCCTGGACGGTGCGGCTAATCAACTCTGGACCCAGGCGGCGTCGGGGAGTGGGCCAGTGACTAATAATTCAATCGCCACGCTTGATACGACGTTGATGCTCAACGGCATCTATTCAGTGCGTCTTAGGGCGACCGACAGTTACGGCCAGACTTCATTTACGTCGATCGCGGTTGTGGTTGAGAAGAATTTCAAGGTGGGCCACTTCCAGGTTGCCTTCTCTGATTTGAATGTCCCGGTGGCCGGACTTCCGATTGAAGTCATCCGCAGTTACGACAGTCGCGACAAGCGCACCGGCGACTTTGGCGTTGGCTGGACGCTAGGGCTTAGAAACGCGCGAGTTGAGAAGACGGGTGTCCTCGGTTTGAGCTGGTATGAAACCGTCTCGAGCGGAGTCGTTCCCACTTATTGTCTTGAGCCCACGCGCCCGCACAAGGTCGCGATCACTTTTGGCGACGGCAAAGTCTTCAAGTTCCTCGCCTCCACGTCAATTCATTGCCAACAATTTGCACCGGTAACTTCGACGCAGTTGACCTTCACGCCTGAACCGGGCACACATGCGGCGTTGGAGATAGTCGGACCTAATGACGTGCTGGTTGAATCCGGAGGCAGCTTGCCTGGCCCAGTCAGGTTGTTGAGTCAAAGCAATCCAGACATCTTCAATTCGAGCACGTTCCGTCTCACCACGGCGGAGGGCGCCGTCTTCGTTATCGACCAGACCGCGGGCGTGCGCAGCGTGCGCGATCCTTACGGCAATACGCTAACCATCAACAACAGCGGGATTATTCACTCGTCCGGCAAAAGCATTGTCTTTACACGCGACACTGCAGGCCGGATTACGCAAATAATCGATCCGAACGGGAACGCGCAGTCTTATGGCTACGACGCCAGCGGCGATCTGCATAGCTTTACTGACCGCGAGCAAAACACAACCACGTTCACCTACAACGCCAACCATCATCTGCTCAGCATCACCGACGCACGTGGCGTTGAGTTGCTTCAAAACCAGTTCGACGCGAGCGGGCGGCTCATCGGCCAGACAGATG
>JALZOO010000190.1 GCA_030913905.1 Acidobacteriota bacterium | reverse complement strand
CTACGCGCGCTATCAAGACAAACTAAAGTCTGAACTCTGAACTACTGAATCTTCCTCAACCAACGCAAACTGAAGTTTGCGTTACGAGATAAACGAAACGCGGACTGAAAGAAACACGCCGACCCATCGAGGGTCGGCGAAATATTCTTTCGTTGAGGTGATCCCCGGGCTGGCGCCCGGGGCTATTTTCATTGCGCGCCTAACGGCGCTTTGACTCGACGCGCTTACGCGCGACGATTTTTTGAATGAGTTAAGGCTGTTGGCCGCCAAGGATGCCGCCGAGGATATTTCCCCAGCCGGTGTTGCCGTTGCGTTGACCGTTGCGATTTCCAGCGTACTGCCGGTAGCCCTGGTCATAGCCTCGCACAAAGCCTTCACGAAAAGCCTGCGTTGACGCGTTCTTGAAATGGCGCGAACGCTGCGGGTCGTAACTCTGGTTGCGCTGGCCATCGCTCGCGCCAGTCTGCACGCCCTGCTGGTATCCGCGGTTTAACTCAACCTGATCGTATCCGCCGTTGTTGCCATAACCACGATTGCGGCCGTACTGATCATTGTTGCCGTAGACGCCGTTATTGCGGTTCCGGTCCTGATCGCGTCTCCAGTCACCCTGGTTGTTACCCTGGCGTTCGGCGCGGCGTTGCTGCTTCTGACGTCGCTTCCACTCCCGCTTTTGGGCCTTACGATCGTCTTTACTCTGACCACGTTGGTAATAGTCATCATTATTGCGATACTGCGCGTTCGAGGTATCGCTGGTCGCCGCAACTATTCCAAAAACAAATGCGAGCGACAAAAGAGCCCCGCTAATCCCTTTTCCAAAATTTTTCATATTTGTAGATTTCTCCCCTTCGCAGATCAGTTGGCAACCTCTGTGCCTGTCCGAGACGGGTTGTTTTGCTGGGTTTTAATGGCAGGCGGCATTTGGGGTTGGGCCCAAATAGTGCAGAGAGCGCGCAGATGAGTACGCGGCAGATAGCAAACCGCAGACAGCAAACAGTAATCAGCAGTTAGTTTTGTCGGGAAGGGCGGGGGCATGCCCCCTTCCTGACCATGGGACATTCAAAAGTGGGCTCTGCTGATTGCTGTCTGCTGTCTGCTGTCTGCTGATTGCTGATTGCTGTTTGCTGATTGCTGTCTGCTGATTGCTGATTGCTGTCTGCTGATTGCCGTTTGCTGATTGCTGATTGCTGTTTGCTACGTCCTTAGCTGCCGCAGCGTGCGTTGATGATGGTGTTGGCTTTGCGAATGAACTCGGCGGTCCAAGCTCCCGGCGACTCATCGCGTTCAGCGTTGCGCGAAGCGCGGAACACACGCGTGATCAGTCCGTTACTCTTTTCCGCATCTAACAATCTCTGAAGGCCGCTCGCGAGGAGAGCTCGTCCGCCTTCGCTGATGTTGGCGTCGCCGACACTCTTCGCGGTCGTAGTGCACTGCCCACCACTGACTTTGATCGGATCCTTGCCTTTCCAACGTTCGAGCCTGACCTTACTCTCGCTTGAAGTTGAGTGACCCCAGGTGGATCCCATGTCGCTAACGTAGAACACGGCCCGACCCGGTTTGCACATACGCGTGCCGTCAGGATTTTTCTTTGAATCCAGACAAGCTAACTTCTGATTATCGGTCTTGGTATCGCCATGGTCTATGAAAGCGAGCCAAAGTTTGAATGCGTCGATCTCCGCCCGGGGAGCACCGGCTTGTAGCAGCTTGGAAAGCGTATCACCGATTGCTGCGCCGTCCTTATTGTTGCACTTCACATCGATTCCATGTCCCAGTGAGAGCTCGATACCTGCGGCCGGCTGGAAGGGGGCCCAGCTCGCTCCCTGGAATTTGCGGGTTAGGCTCTTCTCGCAGTCGTTGCAAGTGACATCGACAACCCACGCGTCGTCAGCAAAAAAACCAAGCGCCTTTGAGAAGCGTGACGAGAGAAACTCGCCGTAGATCTCGCCGTTCCGTTTGTCTTTCGATTGCCCCTTGAAGTGAGGTTTCACTTTGTAACGGATCAGGTCGCCATCCCCATCGACGACACCTGCAACAGAGCAATGAAACTTCGGGGTCGTGCCGGCGCCCGGGTTGGCGTCCTTGGTAGCAACGCAAATGATCGGGCTTGCCAGTCCGTTCGAATCCACTCGCGGTGCGCCGAGCCGAGGTCCCTTCGTGGGACTGTGCCCCAGGACCGGATCGTAATCGGGATCAGGTGCTTGCCAGACTTTCGCGGTCCGCTCAGCTTCTGCTCGCGCCTCCTGCGTGAAGCAGGATTCAGCTTTCTTTTGCGCCGCGCTTGGCCAGGCGATAAAAACAACGAAGAGACAAACAACCAGACCCTGGGTCAACTTATGAAGCATGGACTAACCTTTCACTGACTATTTAACTGAAGGGGAATGATCGGGATTTTAGCAACTGCTGACGAAACAAGGAAACGTACAGGATTAACGAGATACTCGTACTTTCCGATTGGTTAGCGACCTCTATATACGTGGATCGATAAGCGCCTTGAGTACTGACCCGCCGGCGACGGCTTCCAAAGCCTCGTTGGCCTGGGACAAGCCGAAGCGAGAAAGTTTTGATTGGAGACGGCCCCAGGGCGCCGAACGTTCGCGGTCAGAAATAATTTGCGCAGCCCTGTAAAAATGCGAGAAGTCAGAACCCCAGCATCCGCGCACGTCAAGGTGCTTCTTATTTAAATCGAGATGTGGATTGAAGGCCACTTCGTTTGAAACTGGTCCGTGATCGGTGTACTGGCCCACTACGACAACACGTCCGGCGTCTCGCGTGAAACGCATTGCCTGGATTACGGCATCAGGGTGGCCCGTCGCTTCAATGGTAACGTCAGGAAGAATGTCGGATTGACGCCTCACCCATTCCAGCCGTTCCTGTTCCGTGTGTTCTTCAAAATTTAATACGTCAGTGGCGCCTGCTTCGAGAGCGGCATCCAGCCGTGGTCGCGGCGCGCCAATGCAAAATACACGACGGGCGCCCCGCATCAACGCCAGAATGATCGCATTAAGGCCCACTGGTCCAGAGCCGAGCACAAGCACTGTATCGCCGATGGCAATATCTCCGCGTTCAACGGCATGCAGCGCTGTCGGGAGAGCGCAACCGCCCGCCATGAAGCGTTCCGGTTCTGCGTCGAGTCGAATGCAACGCGTTCCTGGTTTGAGATAGACTTGCTCTGCCCACCCACCCGATAGACCATCCTGAGCGCCGTAAGTGATGCCATAAACCTTCCGGTGTGGGCAGCGCGTCGTCGCTTTTGCAACCAGGCAATACCAGCAGGCATTGCATGTGCGGTGTACGTCAAGGAAAGTAACGCGGTCACCTTCCTGAAACTGATTGCCTTCAACGTCGAGTAACACTCCGCGGATCTTTAAGAGCCGGCCTACCGAGACGTGACCGGGAATCAGTGGATAAGGAACCCCTTCGAGCAATCCGCTTTGCAGGTAAACATCCGTACCGCAGACTTCAGACAGTTCGACTCCGAGCAGCGCCGAGTTGATTCCAGTTCGGGCGCAGGATATTCACGAATCTCGACGGGGGCGCCTGGCCTTGGGATGACGGCAGCAAGAGGCATGGGTCAGTGGGCGTTGTGAGAAGCAACAAACGGTAGTTGTTCAGGAAATTATTAAGAGAGCAGCGTTATGAATTCATCAACAGTTAGGCCGGTTTGCCGAATGATCGCTCGAAGAGTTCCGCGATCCAATTCTTTATGGTTGGGCACGGTAACCTGGGTTTTTGGAGATTCTCTCACGACAGTGATATGACTGCCGCGCTGCCGGTACACAACAAACCCGATCCTCTCGAGAGCTTTAATACACTGGGCTCCCGAGACGACAGGCAGTTTAGTCACGCAGCGACCTCGACAAGCTCGACTCTGTCGTCGGGAACGGGTTCGCCGCGCTCGCGTAGAACTTCTTCATGCAAAGTGATCGCTTCTCGAATGTTAGCCAGGGTCTCTTCGCGCGTTTTCCCCTGACTTACACAGCCCGGTAAACTAGGTACTTCAGCGACCGTATATCCGTCTTCTCCAGGATATATGAGAACTCGTCTTGTCATTTTCAACGCACCTCGGTCGCGATTCTATCAGCAATCGTTTGTTTCATAAACGTGTATGGAGATACAAACCCCGACTAACTCCGCGGTAGCAACTTCGACAAGCGTTCGACTTCGCGGGAGAAGCGCGGCGACTGACAACTGGCCACGAGTTTCGTATAGCGTTCGAGATGGTTCGCAGCTTCCGCGCGTTTAGTCGCGGCTTTCTCCGCATCTCCAGCCGCTGATGCCTGTTCGCTGATAGCCAACAGCAACTGAATATAGAGCGGCCCGAGCCACAAACGGCTGACGCGCGATTCTGTGGCTGATATCAACTCCAGGCTCTCCGCGCATAGTCGCTCGGCCTCATCGAGCTCGCCACGACGAAAGTGCACGTGGGCCAAACAGCGCCGTGCTTCAGCGCGCGAATAGATTAGTCCTAACGATTCCCCTTGTTCGAAGTTTTCCTGAGCTGTTTGCAATGCTTCGTCGAGTCGCTGCCGATCGCCTGCCAGTTGTCCCTGATCGGCTTGCAGAGTCGCCAGGTTTCCCCTCAACAGAGAGTGAAGGCGAAGTTCTCCAATCGACTCTGCTATCTCAATGCCTTTCTTGAACTCTCGTTCCGCAAGATCGAGATCGCCTCCTCCCATCGCGTTCATGGCAGCACTAAACTGCGCCCAGGCCCGACGCTCACGTGAGTGCAACTTTTCGGCGATCTCGATCTCGCGTCTTGCGTATTCCAAACCTGCAGCATGATCGCCGGAGTTGATTGCGTCTTCGGCGAGAAATTCGTTGCCCAACGCCTGGGCAATAAGAATGTTATGGGACACTCCAAACTCTATCGCCCGACGCGCCCAAACGTCTCCGTCCGAGAAAAGTCCCGAATGTTGATAGGCGCCGGCAAGCCAGGCGTAGATGGTTGTGATAACAGAAGCGGCGAACAAAGAGACCGTCTCTGGAGTGGAGGCCGGAGCCACCAACTCGGCAGCTCGCGTCAACAACTCAAGGGCTTTCTCATGCTGTCCAGCGAGGTGATGAAAACGCCCCTCGATTGCTATTGCATTCGCGGTTTCCAGGGGGTTGGTTTCCGGATCAAGCACAGAAAGCGCTTCGCGCACGTGATCCAGTCCGCGTGGATTTCCAGTCGCAACCAGCGAATTGCCCGCCTCGCCTTGTAGGCGAGCACGTGTTGCCGGGTCGGTCGCAAAAG
>JALZOO010000187.1 GCA_030913905.1 Acidobacteriota bacterium | reverse complement strand
CGACCAAGCAACAGTTTCCCGTCTTTGAAGGGAACAGTTACCGACGAACCAACCAGCGTTGCTTTGATATGCGCGTCGGAGTTCTCTTCACCGTGACGAAAGCCCATACCGTGTTGCGGGATAAGCGTGCGCAGGGCATGCAGCATGTCGCGAGGAACATCCGGGTCAGCATTCTCATTCACGGTCAGGCCGGCGCTCGTATGCTGAACGTAGAGAAAACACACGCCTTCCTGCTGGCCCGACTGCTTAATCTTCTCCGCTACCTGGTCGGTGAACTCAACCAGCTCTTCTCGTTGATGCGAGCGAACCTTCAGCACATGCATCGCTCAACTCCTTGGAGTGCGGTGGCCCGGCGCCGCTTTGGTCGGGCTGAAACATTTGCCATAGCTTGGGGTAAGTTGAGTTCCTGCGAACTAGGCCGCGCCATGTCGCCGCAGGCCAAAGCGGCGTCGGGCCGCCGCACTCCAAAGAGGTGCTCACTGCCTGGCTTGCCTCTCAGGCTTCAGATATTTGTCGAGCCACGCATGTAGTTCCCTGTAGAAGAAGCGGCTGTTCTCGCCTTTCTGGATCCAGTGGTTCTCTTCAGGAAAAATAATTAAACGACTGGGAATACGCAGACGTTGAAGCACGCTCCAGTTTTCCAGTGTCTGGTTAAGCGGCACGCGAAAGTCGTTTTCGCCGACGGTAAGCAGGATTGGTGTGCGAAAGTTTTTCGCGAAACGAATCGGGTTCTGCTCGCGCCACACCTTGCCCTGCTCCCAAACCGGCCCGCCGTTGTTGAGTTCGCGATGGTAGATGACGTCGCTGGTTCCCCATTGCGACTCGAGATTGATGAGGCCGGCATGACTAATCAGGGTTTTGTAACGGGTGGTGGTAGCTTGCAGCCAGTTAGCGAGATGTCCGCCGTAACTAGCGCCGCCCGCGGCCATTCGTGTTCCATCGATGAACGGGTAAAGACGAACAGCTTCATCTGCTGCCTCATTCAAGTCCGCGGACGGACCGATAAAAGGATCGCCCTGAATCGCCTGGGCAAACTTTTCTCCGTAGCCGGTCGATCCGGTGTAGTCGGTAAGCAGGACAACGTAGCCGGGTTGTGCCAGCAGGTGATAGTTCCAGCGCAGAAAGAACTGGTCGCGCCACATCGAGTGTGGTCCGCCGTGAATCAACACGAGCAGCGGATACTTCTTCCGCTCGTCAAAATTAGGGGGCAGCGCTACCAGGCTATGCACCTTGTTTCCAGCCTTGGTTGTAAACCAGAAATCCTTGAGAGGATGCCAGTCAATCTGCGCTGCTCGGTCGACGTTGATATCAGTCAGGCGTGTATGACGCCCGGCCTTGGGATCGATGCGTACAACTTCATTCGGGTTAATGGCGCTCTCCCAATTGGCGAAGAGCGCGACAGGTGACGCCTGCTGGGGTATTCGCAGGTTCGTGTACACGCCCTGCGACATATCAAACGCACGACGAACCTGGCCGCCGCCCGATGCAACGCTGAAAAGTTTCTCGTGACCCGCTTCCTCGGCCAGAAAATAAACTGTCTTGCTGTCTGGCGTGACTGCGTAGGAGCCCACCGAGCGATCCAAATCTGTAGTCAAAACTTTGATGTCGCCCGTATTGGGCCAGGACATCATGGAAAGCCGACTCAGGTTATAGACGCGTTCGGTCTCCGGCGTAACGATGAAATAGAGAGCCTTGCCGTCGGGACGAAATACAGGCTGCGTGTAACTATTCGCACCCGTTGTCAGTGCGGAGGGCTCACCGCCTGTTGCCGGGACGCGATAAAGGAGAGTGTTCGAAGCTGCATAAGCCGAGACGTTACGATTGTTGGTAGCGACAAAAACTATCGATTGACCGTCAGGCGCCCAGACGGCGTTGATCTCATCACCGGAATTCCCAAGCGAGCCGCCGAAGCCCGGTTCAGCAACGAACTTGGTTCCCGACAACAGATCTTTCGCTTTCGCATCCGGCTCCAGCATCTGCACGAAGAGGTGGGACTGCGTGTCTTCCAGCCATTTGTCCCAGTGCCGTATCGGAAAGCTGTCGTAAACGCGAGCTCTGTATTTTTGTGCTTTGCGTTCGGTGGCAATTTTCTTGTTCGCTTCGTCGTCTTTCGCGCCAGGGTAAACTGAGCTCACGAAGAGTAGCGCTTTACCATCGGGACGCCACTGCGGCGTTCGCGCACCGGTTGAAAGTGACGTAACGCGCACTGCTTCTCCGCCATCCACCACGTCCATCACATAGATCTGATTTACTTCGTCGCCTTCACGCTTAGCAGAGAAAACCAGCCGCTTGCTGTCAGGACTCCAGGCGACGCCACTCTCAGCACCCTTGCTGAAGGTCAAACGTCGCGGACGACCGCTGCCGTCGGCAGGAACAATCCACAGGTCCGATACCTGTTCCTTATCGTCGTAAGCGGGTTCAGTGACCGGAAAGACTACCCAGCGTCCATCGGGACTTGGGACTGGCGCGCCGACACGCTTCATCAGCCATATCAGTTCGTGGCTGATAGGTTTTTTAGTTTGGGCGTAAACGCTTGTTACAACGGCGAGTTGCCCAAGTAATGCGACGGCGATTACGAGAAGGGTAAAGCAAAGGCGCTGGTATGGATTTCCACTGCGGGGTTTGAGTAGCATTGAGAATTCACTCCTAAAGCAAGATCGATTGGGAGGCGTATTGTTACACGAACTGCATTGAGTCCGCACCAGCGAAACTCGACGGGACTTGTGCGGGCAAATACAGAACCGGGAGGCGGTAGCGACCGGGTCGCTGTGAATGGTGGGTCGCTCAAGGGCTGCCGTTGCCCGATTTCGAATCAAGCTTGACCCGGTCGCTACCCCGACCCGTCGGGATTCCATATTTGTGTAGCGGGGGTTTTGACTTTAGACGCAAGTAGGGGCACGGCATGCCGTGCCCCTTGGTGATTCAGATGACGAACGGTCGGTCTTGATTACTTCGCTTTAGGACCCTTGCGCTTGAGCAGTTTCCATCCTGTTGGCAGCAGTGCTGCCGCCAGAACAATCTTGACAATGTCGCCAATGATGAACGGTTTGACGCCCGCTTCAAATGCAGCACTGGCCGGCATGAACTGAGAGAGCCAGGCCCAACCCGCCAGAATGATCACAAAGGAACCAACCGCCATCGCTGCGGCCGCAGTGAAGAAGCGTTTGTCCCAACCGTTTTCTGCGAAGGCGCCGGTGATAAAAGCCGCCGCCGGGAAGGCCACCAGATAGCCGCCGGTCAGTCCGAAAAGATGACCAATCCCACCTCGGCCTTCTGAAAAGAACGGCAGCCCGATCGCGCCTTCCATCAGATAAACGATCATCGCGGCCGCTCCGAGACGGGAACCAAGCAAGGCACCGGTCAGGAGCACCGCAAAGGTCTGCCCGGTAATCGGCACGGGACGCATGGGAATTGAAATCTGCGCCGCCAAGGCCGTGAACAAGCTGAACGCGAATACGAGCGAAACAGATCGTGTCCAATCAAGTGGCGCCAGCGCCGCGCCCAGCAAGGTATCGGCACTGGTGTTCTGGTATGTGGTGCTCATCGGTAAGTCCTCACTGTTTCAAGTGTCAGTCGGCACCCATGCTGTCCGCGCGTGCTTCCGGAGTTTCTGTTTGCAAAACTCCAATGCGCATTTTGTGGAACGAGCGCCAAATGAAGAAGAGCGAAGCCAGGAAGAAAACTGCGGCCAGCACATGTGTAATCATTGGGCCATTCTCTCCCTGATTAGCTATTGAAACCGCAAGTTCCACGGCCAGCAAACCAAACAAGGTCGTGAACTTGATTACCGGGTTCAAAGCTACTGACGACGTGTCTTTGAATGGATCGCCGACTGTATCGCCGACCACCGTGGCGTCGTGGAGTGCAGTACCTTTCTGCTTCAGATCAACTTCGACAACCTTCTTGGCATTGTCCCATGCGCCGCCGGCATTTGCCATAAAGATGGCCTGGTAAAGACCAAAGACGGCAATTGAAATCAGGTAGCCGATAAAGAAGAACGGCTCAACAAACGCGAAAGCCAGCGTCGAAAAGAAAATCGTCAGAAAGATATTGAACATGCCCTTCTGAGCATATTGGGTGCAAATCTGCACGACCTTCTTACTGTCTTCAACTGACGCCTTCTCAACGCCCTCCAGCCGTATGTTTGCCTTGATGAACTCCACCGCGCGATAAGCGCCCGTGGTAACCGCCTGGATTGACGCTCCTGTGAACCAGTAGATAACGGAGCCACCGGTAATCAGTCCCAGTACAAACGGCGCGTGCAACAAGGAGAGGTTCTCGGTGTTGGTCGTGAGGCCGTCCGTTAGCGTGATCATGATCGAAAAGATCATCGTGGTGGCACCGACGACGGCGGTTCCGATCAGCACCGGCTTGGCGGTGGCTTTGAACGTATTGCCGGCGCCGTCGTTCTCCTCGAGAAGATGTTTGGCGCGGCTGAAGTCGACGTTCATGTTGTAATCGCGTTTTACCTCAGCTTCGATATCGGGCACCTGCTCAATCAACGACAGTTCATAGACCGACTGCGCGTTGTCAGTTACCGGACCATATGAATCGACGGCAATAGTGACCGGCCCCATGCCCAGGAAGCCGAAAGCTACGAGTCCAAAAGCGAACACGGGCGCGGCCACCATCAGCGGATCCAAACCCATCGTGCTGAAGTAATACGCAATCGACATCAGGATCACGATGCTGATTCCCAGCCAGTAAGCCGAGAAATTGCCAGCCACCAGGCCGGAAAGAATGTTCAACGACGCACCGCCTTCACGCGAAGACGTAACCACCTCCTGCACGTGTCGTGATTGGGTGGAGGTGAAAATTTTTACCAGCTCGGGAATGATTGCTCCCGCAAGCGTGCCGCAGGAGATGATCAACGAAAGTTTCCACCAAAGAGTCGAATCCCCGCCAAGCGTGGGAATTGTCAGGTAGGAAATAATGAAGGTAATCGCCACCGAGACGAGCGACGTGATCCACACCAGCGAAGTTAAGGGTGCTTCAAAATTCATCGTGCTCGCATTGCGATAGCGAGCCTTGGCGATCAGGTCGTTAATGAAGTAAGAACCGGCGCTGGCGATAATCATCATGACGCGCATCACGAAAATCCAGACCAGCAACTGCACCTGAACCTGGGGATCGCGCACGCCCAGCAGAATGAAGGTAATAAGCGCGACGCCTGTCACACCGTAAGTTTCGAAGCCGTCGGCGCTGGGTCCCACGGAATCACCGGCATTGTCGCCAGTGCAGTCTGCAATGACGCCCGGGTTGCGAGCATCGTCTTCCTTGATTTTGAAGACGATCTTCATCAGGTCTGAACCGATGTCGGCAATCTTGGTGAAGATGCCGCCGGCAATACGCAGTGCCGCTGCTCCCAGCGATTCGCCGATGGCGAAACCAATGAAGCAGGGACCAGCATAGTCGCCGGGAATGAACAGCAGGATGCAAAGCATGATTAGCAGCTCAACACTGATCAGCATCATGCCGATGCTCATGCCGGCCTTCAGTGGAATGGCGTAGAGTGGAAAAGGTCTGCCTTCAAGACTGGCGAACGCTGTTCGCGAATTTGCAAACGTATTGACGCGGATACCGAACCACGCGACGCCGTAACTGCCGGCGATACCTACCAGACTGAACGCGAGAATGATCGCAACCCGCATCGGCTCCATTCCGGAAAGCACTCCGAAGTAGAGGACGATGATCGTGCCGATGAAAACTTCCAGTATCAGAATGAACTTGCCCTGAGTGATCAGGTAGGTTTTGCAGGTTTCGTAAATCAGCTCCGAAATCTCCCGCATCGCGCGATGCACGGGCAGTTTTTTCAGATTCATGTACATGGCCAGCCCGAAAACGAGACCGAGGATGCAAACCAGAATCCCGGTCAACAGAAGGTTGTGCCCATCCATGCCGCCAAAGAACGTCACGCTGGAAAGGTCCGGCAGAATCAGGTTTGCCTCACCGCCCTGGTGTGATTGGCCGAATGCCGGCGATGCAAACGCAGCTAAACTGACGAGAATCGCTGACAAGGTGAAAAGTGGCTTGCGCATGTACGCGCGAATTGCTGATATGCGAGAGACGTTGCTGTGGTAATTCATAATGTTTGTTAAGAGAGAAACGCTGCGCAAACAGACAGCCAGCCGATGGAAATCAGCTTTTGTTTCACTTCCGGGTCCGGGTCCTTTCTGAACTTTATCGCGGGCGAGTTATGAGCATGGGCGGAGGCTGGGCGCAGTTTTCACTGTGTTGCGTCGCCTTACTATCTGGCGGCGCATCCCTTGGCCGAGCAACCGTTCATACTGAAACTGCGTATTATCCCGATTAGCAGGCAAACTGGCAAGAAGGGACACAAGAAGGGACCTCAAGTCACTCAAGACTGACCGCCTGGTGGTGAGCGGTTAAGGAACCTCGTTGCCGATCGCCCCGCATTTTCACCAGCGCCAGAATCGCCAGGTACAACGCAAGCAGCACGAGTGCAGCGGCAGTGATGGCATTAATGAGTTCGATGTCCAATTGTCCCGCGCCGATTTTTGTGAGTCGAAGATTGCCGATAACCAACGTTACGAGTGCCCATAGCGTGATTACCAGTACGAAGATCATCGGGAACAACGTGAAAGCGATCCGTTGCCGTGCTTTGTAAAGCCAGACGGTGATAGTCAGAAGAGTCAGGGCTGCCAGCAACTGATTTGAAGCACCGAAGAGTGTCCAGAATTTTGTCCAGGAGTTGGGTGGCGCGAACATGATGAAGTAGAAGGGAAGTCCCATCGTCAACAACGTTCCCGCGAATGCGCCAACGCGTCCCTTCCAACCGCAAAGCTCCTGCACAATGTAACGGCCCAGTCGCATCGATACGTCGAGCGTGTCGAATACAAACGTAGAAAACGCCATCGCTCCAAAGGTTATGGCAAATGCGAGATTGTCCTTGCCGATGATCAGCGTAAGAAATTGGCCGATGCCCTCGCCGTAAATTGTTCCAGGCGCCTTACCGCGCAGGGCATCCTGAGCCACGATCATTACCGTCACCAGAGCAATCAGCGCTACGAAACCTTCCGCAAGCATGCCGCCATAACCAATAGGACGCATGTCTGACTCACGATTAATCTGTTTGGAGGTCGTGCCGGAACAAACCAGGCCATGAAATCCTGAGCAGGCGCCGCAGGCAATCGTCACAAACAAAAACGGGAACAACATTCCTGTCATCCCACCAATGTCGAACCCTTTGAAGGCAGGCTGCCTGATTTCGTAGCCGCCAAAGAAAACACCGACGATGCCCAGCGCGAGTGCGGTGTAGAGGATGAAACCACCCAGGTATCCGCGTGGTTGCAGCAGGGCCCAAACGGGAACAATTGAAGCGATGCCGCAATAAAGAATAATCAACAAGCCCCACGTTTTGTGATCGAGAACAAACAGGTTCGAGGTCATCGTCCCGACCCAGGACAAGGCAAAAGCTGCGGGCACAAAAATCACGGTTACCAACCACAGCGGTGGTTTGAGATAGCGCTCAACCAGGCCCAGCAATACCGAAAGCAACAGATACATGATGCTGGCCGCGGCCACTGCTCCACCGGGATTGAAGTTGACCATCGAAGCGCGCAACTCTTCTGAGCCACCAACAAACGTGCCCGCGGTGATATCGGTAAAGGCCACGATCACGTAAATCAAAGCGATCCAGATAAAGGCCATCATCGCCCGGCCGGCACCACTGCCAAGGTGTTCGCGTGTGATCTCTGCGATCGAAGTTGCGCCGTGACGCACCGAAGCAGCTAAACCCACAAAATCGTGAACGGCGCCGATAAGCACAACTCCCAACCCAATCCAAATCAGGCAGGGAAGCCAACCAAAAGCCTGGCAGGCAAGGATGGGCCCGGCGATCGGACCCGCCGCTGCTATCGCAGAAAAGTGTTGGCCGAAAAGATAGAAGGTTCTGGTGGGAACGAAATCAACGCCGTCGTTGACTTTATGCGCGGGAGTTTGTCGCGCGTCGTCGAGTTTGAATTGGCGGGCAACCCACCCGCCGTAGAGTCGGTAGCTTGCCGCCAGCAGTAACAAGAATCCGAGCGCCAGAAGCGTCAGGGCCACGCTAGAAGCTCCCATAGCCGGAACCGAGCGAATTGTCGGACGCGGCTCTCAAAGGTTTGCCTTTCCACCGACGGATTGGCCTGCGGAGTTTGGCATGGAACGCAGAACAAAATCCAGCTTCATGAAAGACTATTCTTAACGACAACTATTCCAACCCGTCTTTTTTCTTGCTAGACTCCGCCGAAACAAAACAGGCCAAGGACCAAGCATGTTCCCGTTTCGAAATATTTTGTTTCCCACTGACTTTACGCCGCGCGCGCGGGCGGCGCTTAAGTATGCCGCTGCGTTTGCGCGCAGCGGTGGCGGGCGGGTCGTGCTTTTCAGTGTCCAAAGCGCGAGCGTACCGGCAAATTTATTGACTCTCCCCGAACGCGTGTTTGAGGAGCAGGAGAACAACTGGCTGCTTCAAGTGCGGACCGATGTTCGAGATCTACTGGCGGATCCGTTGTTCGACGGGCTCGAGGTTGAGCCGGTCATTGTCGAGGGAGACCCAGCTCACGAAATTGCCAAAGCAGTGCGCGACTATGAAATTGATCTCGTTACCGTCGTCACACACGGCAAGCGAGGACTGGCGCGGGCGCTGTGGGGTTCGACTGCTGAAGAGATCATCGCTGAGGCGCCGTGCCCGGTGCTCACGATTCGCCCACCGCAGCATGATTTCGTAGAGCACAAAGGCGGCCATAGCGAGATTCGGCTGAATCGTGTGCTGCTCTCCACAAACTTTCGTCCGTCGTCAACCGCCGCTACCCAGGTGGCAACACAATTGGCACATCAGACCGGCGCGGAACTTCACGTCGTTTATGTAATCGGAGACTACCTGGAACAGATTTCGATTGTGTTTCCGGAGGGCGGTCTGCACGCGCTGGCCCGTCTGCGGAGTTACGTTCAGGAAAAGATGGCGCAGTTTTCTCGTGAAGAAGCAGCTCGCGCGATTGCACACATCAGAGAAGGCCGTCCGTACGCAGAAATTGCTCGGCTGGCGGCAGAGAAAGACGTTGACTTGATCGTGATTGGCACCAGCGTACACGCCTCACTATTTGGCGGAACACCTGTCCTTGGCTCTGAAATTGAACGCGTCGTGAGAAACGCACCCTGTCCGGTGCTATGTGTTCCGGCCGCGCGCGTTATGACTCCGTTACCTGCGTTGGTTACACAACCGGTGAGTTAGGCGCACAGTTTGTTCGTAACTGCCATCAAGTAGTTCCATTTCTCCTAATAACAAAACAAAAGCGAGGCGACATGATGTCCGCCTCGCTTCGTGTTTTTAGTGCGTAACTAAGTTACTGAGAGATTAACTGTAAGCGCCCGTCGGGTAGGTGCACAGCAAACACGCTGCGTTCATAGATGCTCAAGGGAGTCGCTTCTTTGTTCCGTGCCGAAGCAATCTGATCGCGGGTGACGGCATTTGCATAACGTGCCGCTAGCGGATCGCGGATAATCGAATAACGCTTGCTGATTCGTCGCACGTATTCCTGAGTCTCATTATAGGGTGGTATGCGATATCCGTATTTCATAACTGCGCCTTCGCCAGCATTGTAACCTGCCAGGGCGAGGTGGATGTTCCCTTCAAACTTATCGAGCAGGAAGCGCATGTATCGTGTGCCTCCTTCGATGTTCTGCTTTGGATCCCAAATGCTGGTCACACCAAAACGCTGTGCGGTGCCGGGCATCAGTTGCATCAGACCACGCGCGCCTTTGTTCGACATCGCACGAGCCTTGAACGTCGATTCCTGATGCATGATGGAATACAGCAACAAGGGATCGACTGAGTGACGTCTTCCGGATTCGACAATAAACGAGTCAACGGCCGAGTTGCCGGTCGTGTACCCACCGAGCGAGTTGCTTACCCGAATGTCGGTCATTTTCTGTTCGATGATCGTGTTGATGGCAGTGGCACTGGCCGAATGGTGTGCACCTCCTCGTTTGTTTCGAGGCTGCTTCAATGATGCAACCTGTGTCCGCGGAGTCTCCAGCTTGATGCCCGTTGCGAAATCAAAATTGTCGACGCGATAAGAGCCACTCTGTGCCTGAGTGCTGAGGGCCGAGAGGAAGATAAGTGCAACGCTGAGGGATAAAGTTTTCATGAATTTCATCGCTAAAGCCGAAGATTTCAGAGACTGTGAAATGCTGATGCCGGAGATGACTGCCTGGCGTGAAGTGTTCGGGGTGCCGGTCTCTTTTTACTAAGATTCAGACCAGGAAGATACTAACATA
>JALZOO010000274.1 GCA_030913905.1 Acidobacteriota bacterium | reverse complement strand
TCCAACCCCAGATGCCGATCCGTGTGGGGTCCACGAACGGCCACTTCAGAATCGCGCGCGCGGCATTCGCCTGGTCCAATGAATTGGCGATTCCCAGTTTCCGATAAATGATCTTCCGCCACGCACGACCACGCGGCGCCGGTGTGCCTCGATTATCGACACTCACGACCAGGTAACCCTGCTGGGCCAGCATCATGTGCCAGCGCAGATTGAGTCCGCCCCATGAATCGACGACCGTTTGGGACCATGGTTCGGTATAGGCGTAGAACAACACCGGGTATTTCTTCTGCGGATCGAAATCCGGCGGCTTGATCATCCAGCCGTCGAGCTTCACGCCATCACCAATGTCCACTTTGAAAAACTCATACGGCGTGGGTTTCAACTTCGCCAGCCTATCCTGCGTTTCGCTGTTATTAATCAAACTCCGTATCACAGTGTGTTCCGGCAAGCGCACGATCTCCGTAGTTGGGACTTTCACGAACGCCGAAAAGAAGTGAATGGCTACATCGCCGCGCGGCGAAATGTTGTAGGCATGCGAGCCGGGTTGTGTTGGCGGAGTCAGTCGCTCGATCCTGGCAGAACCCGAGAGCGGAGCACGAAAAAGATAACGGCGGGTCGCATCGTCGGGAGAAGCTTCGAAGTAGATCCAACCATTTGCAACGTCAACTTTCTCGACATTGATAACGTCGAAGTCCCCGGGTGTGATGTTCTTAATGTCGCGACCGTCTCGAGAGACGGAATAAATGTGCCGCCAGCCATCGCGCTCGCTGGCCCAAAGGAAGCGCTTGCCGCCATCGATCCATTCGGCATCGCCGCGAGTGATTCCTGTTTTATTCCAATTAAGATCGCCGAAGCCGACGTCAACCCAAGTGTCATCTTTTTCGGTGATGATTGGCCGCACCTTTCCAGTGCGAATGTCACCCAGCATCACCGCGTTTGAATTCTGCAGGCGGTTGAGTTGTTGAATCACAACCTCATCAGAGCTCGCGGCCCATTCCATTCGCGGCAGATAGTTGTTGCGCGGATCGCCGGCAATATCAAACCATCGCGTACTGCCACCGGCAGCGCTGACTACGCCCACGCGCGCGGCCGAATTGGTGGTACCGGCTTTTGGGTAGGGAAAGGAAGTAATCTCCGGATAAAGTCCGGCGGTGTTGTTGATCAGTTTGAATTCCTGAACACCTTCGGTGTTGAGTTGCCAGTAGGCGATGTGTTTACCGTCAGGACTCCAACGAAAACCGTCGCGACAAAACAACTCTTCTTCGTAGACCCAATCGAACGTACCGTTGACGATATAGCGCGAGCCGTCTTTGGTTATTGGAAGGACAGGCAACCCAAAAACCCCGAGAAGGTTTTCCACATAAATATTATTCTCGCGCACGTAAGCCACTCGGCCTCCATCCGGCGAGAACTTTGCAAACATTAGCGTTGAAGGTTTAGCGTCGCTGCCGCCGAGTTTACGCAGGCTCCAGTTACCCAGATCGACCACCCAGTAGTCGCCGCGCGTGTTACTACGCCAAACACGCGCCGAATTCGTGAAGATCAGCAACCGTTGCTCGTCGGGGGTGAACACAAAATCTTCGATCGATATCGGCGCAGTCGCGCCCGCAGGAACGAGCTTTTCAGCCGGCACCTTGATCGTCCGCTCACCCGACAGCGCGTCGTAGCGCACGATGTCCAGAACATCCTTGTTATTGGCTGAAGGCTCCAACGCCAGATAGCCACTCCCGTTCTGCTGCCACTGAACCGGGCCCAGCGAACGAGTTCGAAAAGTGAAAATGGAATCGAGGGTCAACAGCGACGGATCTGTGGGAGGCGCTGTTTGCTGTGCGTTGATAGACGCTGTCAGCAGTATGAGAAGTAGTGCCTGAATCAAGACGAGTTTTCGTTTCATAACAACAGTCTCCAGTCGCCAGTCGGCAGTCTTCAGTCTCCAGTCGCCAGTCGGCAGTCTCCAGTCTTCAGTCGCCAGTCTTCAGTCTTCGATCACCGACTGTAGACGAGTTCACGAGTTAGGGTTGGATTCAAAGCCAGCAATGCGCGGATTGTGCTTCTGGGGGAGAGATGATCTTCGTCACCATCGTCCTCCGCCACACAGTTGTGTGCGAGTGAACGCGATATTCGTCTGGCCAACGGTTCGTAGCTTGGTTCCCTCGCGACATACCTGCGGGCCGCCAGCATGCCAACGAGATCGCAGGTCAACTCTTCGGCCCGCTGGCCCCGAACAGGCAGGGCAGCCAGATTAGAAGCGCGATTTCCGACTGCGCGGAACAACAGGCTGAGACCGTCTTCATTGCCGTCGGCAATATGCACCAGCTCATGCGACAAGACGCTAATCATCGCTTCGTCTGAAGGCAAGCCGGCAAGAAAAATTGTTCCGAAGATGATTGTGCGTGGACTGTGCAGAAACACGGAGGCGTTATCGCGCGATTCCACATCCGGTCGAATGTTGCGGACAGCCGCCACCCTGGCAATGGCCCGTTGAATTCTCAAACTGTGAGCGCGTGAGTCGCGCAACTTATACTCGTCGGCTAGTTGACGGAGCGTTGCTATGACGAGTTGTTTTGTAACGGGCAGCAACTGTTGTGCGCGTTTGGCACCGGCCACGGCCTCCAGGCTCTCCACAGGCAGCGAGGGCCGACCCTGCATGTCGTCAATCGGAATACTCGGTTTCGGGTCTGTAGTTCGTTCCTTGCAGACCGCAACGCTGGCTAACTCCACCATCTCGCGCGCTTCCGGCGAAAGAACTGTGCGCGAGTGGCTGGTCTGTGGCTTCGAACGATTGCGCCGACGCTGCGCCAGAGCATCGCTTACCAGAGACGCGCAGAGGAGAGCGACGAGGAGAACGCCGGCGATTGGTTTGTGTTGCTTCAGAATTTTCACACGTTTCACGCTAGTTGAATCTATACCCGGTCGCTACCGCTCCCGGTTCTGTATTCGTGGACCATTTAGTATTTACGATTCACCATTTACCACTCGTCAACGGTTGCGCCAGACCGGCTTACGTTTCTCCATGAAAGCATTAATGCCTTCGGTTGCGTCCTGCGTCTTCATTAGTTCGTTGAGATACAGATCTTCAAGCTGTTTCATCACAGCATCGAAAGACCTTCCTGAACCCAGGTCAAGCGCCCGCTTGTTGAATTCCAGCGCGGCGGACGAAAGACCGCGCAGCCGGGATAATACCTCCAAAGTTTTAGTTTCCAGCTGGTTGCTCGGCACCACGTAATTAACGAATCCCAGCCGTCCAGCCTCGGTCGCTTCGATTAGTTCGCCGGTCAGTATCAACTCGCGCGCGCGTTTTTCCCCAATGGCTCGTGGTAGGAGCACGGCTGCTACCGGTGCAAACACGCCCAGCTTGATCTCCGGCTGCCCAAAGCGTGCACGTTCGCTCGCAATCGCGATGTCACAGGCCGCCACTAACTCGCATCCTCCGCCCAGCGCAGCTCCGTCGATGACTGCTATGGCTGGCCTCGCCAGTTGCTCCATGGTGCGGAAGATTGCGTGAAACGAATCAAGCATTTGAAATATCGTCTCTTCGCCGTGCTCCTCAACCGCGACACCGGAGCTGAATGCCCGGCAGTCAGACGCGGCGTCAAAGACGACGGCGACCAGTTCATGCTGATGCGAACACTCAACCAGCGCTGCGTTGATTTCGCGCATCATTGCGATATTGAAAATGTTGACCGGCGGACGGGCGAAGGTCACTCGCGCAACCCGGTCGTCAGTTTTGAATTTGATGTATTGATATTGATTCGTCATTAAGTTGGACCGGACGGGACGCCGAGCTGTTATTGTACGAGGTTGAAGATTAACTCGACGACAGCTGAAGGCAAACTATTTCGGCGACGTTTCACCCAGCCACGATTGGTAAATTTGTTTTTGCTGGCTCGAAGGATTATCAACCGGCACGATTCGAAATGGTGGCACCGGCGTTGGACCGAGCTTCATTAGCAATGTGCTCAGGTCATCGAAGCGAAAAATGGTCAGGGTAATCAAATCGCCCGGCCGCTTTTCAGCAATCCGCGCGTCGAAGAAATCCCTGTTCGCTCGCATATTGTTTAGCGCCACAATTTGATCGTCCGCATTCAAGCCCTGTTCATACGCGGGCGAGCCGGCATAAACACGCCTGACCATTAGCCGGTCCTGCTCCTGCGCCAGATCGGCGCCGAGGTAAGCGCTAGCGAGTCCCCTTGGGTTGCCGCCGGTTGTGTCGAGGCGCAACCCGGCCGCAGCGAGCGCGGCATTGTAATCGAGCTCTTCTTTTCCGCGGACATAACGGGCGAAGAAAGGTTCAAGACTCGAGCCGGCCATTAACTCGCAAGCCTTCTGGAAATCATCCTGCGTGTAGTTGCGTTGCTTCTTGTAGAACTCGTTGTAGAGATATCGCATTACGTCATCCAGAGACTTTGTCCCGTTGCTGCGTTTGCGAATCTCGAGATCGAGCAGCATGCCGAGAATGCCGCCTTTGTCGTAGTAGGAGACTTGAGAGTTACCCGAGTTTTCGTCCTGACGGTAATATTTGATCCATGCGTCGAAGCTGGATTCTTCAGCGCTTTGGACCAGACGCCCCGGCGTCCTTTGCAAATCTTGAAACGCGGAGGCAGCCTCACGAAGAAAATCCTGATCGGAAACTACGCCTGCTCGTCTTAAGACCAATCGCGTGTAGTAGTCGGTAATGCCCTCGGCGACCCACAGTAGTTTTGTGTAATTCTCCCTGGTGTAGTCAAAAGGTCCCAAAGCATCCGGTCGAATGCGTTTCACATTCCACACATGGAAGAACTCATGTGCCACCAATCCGAGGAATCCGCGATAACTTCTTGGCGTTTGAGCCATGGGTGCGGCTGACGTTACGCCTTCACCCCGGTCTGGTCCAAATCCGAAACGGGGATAGCCGAGTGCAGTTGAGTTCAGGTGTTCCAATCCACCGCCACCGGTAGATCTTAAATGCAGGATAAAGGTGTAGTCGCGGTAAGGAACCTCGCCGCCCATCAACGCGATCTCTGTCTCGACAATCTTTTTCACGCCCTCGCGCATTCGGACGGGATCGTAGTTGCCTTCGCCGTCAATGACGATTCGGTGCGGCACTCCCTTGACTTCAAACGACAGCGTTTTGAAGTTGCTGACTTCAAACGGCGAGTCGTAAAGAACGTCAAAGTTCTCAGCGCGAAAAGTGTTCTTGCGGCCGGGCGCGGGCGGCAAGCCGGTGGCTACTTTCCAAGGCTCCGGCGCGAGCACATGTATGGTTGACGGCAGCGCCAGCCCTCCGTCCGGATACATCAACAACGCTGCGTTGTTCCAGAAGGCGTGATCGGTGTTTAGCTCATTGGTCCTTACCGAAAGTTCGTTGGCATAAACGCGGTAAGTCGCACGCCAATCAGTCGCGCCCTGTGTGGTTACTCGCCAGGTGTTCTTGTTTATCTTGGCCCAGGGCAACGCGCCGCCGGCCGCGTTTGTGACGGCGAAGTCCTGAACGTGCCGCTCGAATTCACGGATCAGATACGATCCAGGGGTCCAAACCGGCATAACCAGATCGGTTGTGGCTGCTTCCGCCGTTTGCTTGATGCGAATCTCAACCTCGAGCAGGTGCGTATGCGGTTTGGACATCCCGACTGTGAAACTGATCTCGCGAACCGCGGGTGTTGTGCTGGCTGTTTGCGCGACAACAGATAGCGCAGACACCAAGGTTAGGATGGCAATTCCGAACGTACTGACTCGTTTTCGGAGCATGGTTCACCGGTCCTCAATCGAAGCTGTATGCAAGGGGGTAACGGGGATATGGCATCTTACTACGAACAGGAGAGCCGCCTAAAGACGAGAAGGACGGCTGCCCTATGGGAAAACAAATACGGAACCGCTAGCAATAGCGGGCGGATGCTGGCAGCAACCGTCTCTAACAAATACGGAACTGGCAGCGGTAGCGACCGGGTACGGGACTAAAGTTGGGTAACACAAATACGAAACTCCTATCAGCTTTCAACTTGATTTAGTAATCCAAACCGGAAAATCTCAGGGTTAGGAAGGGGGCCTGCCCCCGCTCTTATTTTGATTTCACTTGTGATA
Organism: Acidobacteriota bacterium; assembly: GCA_030913905.1. Taxonomy (GTDB): domain Bacteria; phylum Acidobacteriota; class Blastocatellia; order Pyrinomonadales; family Pyrinomonadaceae; genus PSRF01. The sequence continues at coordinate 39 of JALZOO010000274.1, read as the reverse complement.
AGTTCTCCACCCCCCCCCAACTCTTTCAGAGACCTTGAC
>JALZOO010000175.1 GCA_030913905.1 Acidobacteriota bacterium | reverse complement strand
CGTCGTGACAGGTCATGCAGCTTTGAGTGCGGCCGGAGGCATGGTGATTGGCCGCCTCCGGAGCAGTGACTTGTCGCCGTTGCGGCAGCCCCGGTCTGACTTGATGACAATCATTGCAAGTCAGCTTCTGAGGTGACCCGTGTTTGGCGTGGCTGAAGTTCATGCGAAAGGCTGTGGTCCACTCGGGAGTTCGCGCGTAGCCGCCGAGCTTGTGGCAGGTGCCACACGAAGAAATATCCCGGCCCGATTTGGCGCGCGGCGTATGACAGCCATAACAAGTCGAATGGGCGCTGAAGCCAGCCGGGATCGACCGGGCGACGCCGCCCCTCGAAGGACGATGGCAAGTGGCACAACTCACCCCGCCCATGTTCAAGTGTCGCGCATGATCAAAGCTCATGCGGAAGCTTTTCAACCGTGGAAACGACTTCACGGCGCCGGAACGAACGTCAGTATGGCAAATCGTGCAGATGGGACTCTCACTGTTCGCAAACTGCTGCGCGTGACATCCGGCGCAGGGCGCGTGCCCCGAACCACCCGGCAGGTTTGGCCGGGCTGAATTGCTTTCGCGTCGATGACATAACAAACATGGCATGCGCACGTGATTGGGGCTTGAGTGGAGAAACTTTGAGAAGTCGCCACTCGGCTCTTGTCCCAGTGCAGTTTGTCGTGTCCCACACATAGCGATAGCTCCGACAAGCAGGCAGACCAAAACTAACAGCCGGGACACTCGCCTGCCCACAGGTCGCTCGGCCGGTGTTGTTTCTTCCAGCATCACTTAGTCGTCGGTTTTGGAATTGCTTCCAAATGGTTTGGGGGCACAGGATTCTTCCCCAGGATGATATGACACTTGACGCACTGGAAGCCGGGCTTTGTCCGCTTCTGCTCGATCTCGTAATTCAAGATACCATCCATATTTGTTTCGATATGACATCCTCCGCTGCCGCCACACGACTTGACCGCTACGAAGGTCTTCTCCTCCAGGGTACTCATCACTGCCGGATTGTGGCAGGTGACACAACCCAGTTCATTGTGAACATCAAACTCGTGTCGAAAACGCCCCGCGCTCCGTCGTGACCACTGGCGGAGCATCAGCCAATCGTTGATGCCCATGGTCGCTGCCAATTTCGAATCGAAATCGCGCAATGGCTGTAAGCCGGCGGCAGGAAACTTATGACACGCCGCACAATCTGCCGGCGCTGGAGCTATTCCTGAATCCTCGCTATGACAAGTAGCGCAGGAGGCGTGGGTAGTTGGCGTCGTTTTGAATGCGCCTTTTTTCAGCCAGAACACGTCTTCGGGCAGATCCGTTGGGGGCTTGGTGACAAACTCGTCATTAGACTTACCCTGTGGTTGGTAAGTTTCATGGCATACAGGACAACTCTTCGAATTTGCATCCTGCGACTCCCGATTGGCGAAGCTGTTGAACGATGCGCGCGCCAATGCAAAGCCGAGATCCGCACGTGGCCGGGAACGCAAACCGCCGACAACGTCAACGTGCTTATCATGTGGAAACAAGACCTTAAACTCAGAGACGAAGGTCTGGCCCGTCTTCGAAGCGAGAAATGGTTGACCTAAGCTGGGGAAGGGAAACCGCGCAGTGTTTCGCGGCGTAACCGCGACGTGGCAGTTTGAACAAATTACCGGCGCGGGCCGTTGGCGAGCGAAAAACTGGGTGCGATGACAATTCAGGCAAGCCTGGTGTTCTGGAAAGTCAGTCACGTCAGCAAAAGCTTCGTCGCCTTTGCGGACCTCTTTCCAATTCTTTGACGGAAATTTATGGCACGAATCACAGACCAGCTTCTGCTGCTCGACATGCGTGCGGTGCGAGAATTTTGAATAGTCGATGCGCGGCTTTTGGATCTGTGTTTTTCGGGGCGGTGTGCGAGGACGAGTTTGCGACCGTCGTGGGTCGGCTTCGACCTTTGAAACAAAGCCCATGGAATCACGGCGGGCGAATGCAATGACAAGAGACGCCACAAAGAAAATTGTTAGAAGACCCAGTGCCCGTTGTCTCATTGAAATATCGGACAGGGCTTCGGTCCCCTGCCATGCCTGGAGCATTCCGCTAAGCCGGCTGCCGACTTTCGATCTCTCTGAGTTTCAAATATACCAGAACAGCCAAAAACAGAATGAAAAAGAGCGAAACGACCAATCCCTTACGTCTGAAGTTTAATTCCGCAAGCGCATCCTCTCCGGCCTGGTAAGTCTTTGCGGCCACAATGACCGCCGGACCAATCACCTTATCAACCTCCGCAGTCGAAGACGTATGAATCAAAACGCGTGCATGGGTAACGCCGTCGATCGCCTCTCGCAACTCAAACTTTGGCCGGCTCACTTCCATCCCGGCTCGTTCAGAGCGCTCGAGAATCCCCCGTGAGTTTTCGATCTTTCCCAGGAGACCATCAATCCTCGCGCGCATTTCGCCCGCGGCGACAAACCCTTTGTCGCCCTCTTTGTGACAGGAGATGCAAACTGACTTTTCTCCGGTACCAATCAACTCGTCTGTCGGCGCCGCAATGTCATGATTATTATGACACTTGATACACTCGCCAAACCCCATGTTATCAAACGCTACTTTGTGCGCACTCGCCTGAAACAACTCCGCCTGCCGCGCATGGCATTGGCCGCAGACGTTGGCGACCGAAGCTACGCCTGGAGGCGCCGCCCCGTGATTGCCATGGCAGTCGTTGCAAGTGGGTGCCGAGAGATCCTGCCGCTCGTACAGCGCTTTCGCATGGACGCTTTGTTTGTATTTGGCATACTGATCTGTGGGAATCTTGAACTCGGCCATATGCGCGGCCTGGCCGTGGCACTTCGCGCATGTTTCCGCCACGTTCAACGGATAGACGGAAGAGAGGGCGTCGCTTATGGCACGAATTCCATGCACTCCATGACAGCTAATACAAGTGGCAACTTTTTCGTTTCCCGTTCTCAACAACTGGCCATGGACGCTGGTTGAATACTCCTTTTCCTGGTCCACTCGCAGAGCTGGGTTGAACTTTTTCATGAAACTGGCGTCGTTGTGACACTTGCCGCAGAAGGCAGGTATGTCGACCGTTCTGGGCCGGCCCAGGTAACCTTTTCGCGGATCCTTCGCCGCGACCTTGTCATCCTGAGCCGGATCTCCGCCATGGCAATCGTTGCATGACAGTCCTCTGGAGAGATGAACGTCGTCTTTGATCGAGCGAGCAGGGTCGCCGATTTTTCCTTCCAACCGGGTGTGACATTCAACACACGAGTTTTTGTGCTGGGCGCCTGTCAGGTGAGCAGTAATCATCATCAGGAC
>JALZOO010000169.1 GCA_030913905.1 Acidobacteriota bacterium | reverse complement strand
TGGCTGAGTGACGACCGACACGCGCCAATTGTTTTGGACCAGCGCCTGGCACAGCTCTACGAGGAACGTTTGCGCCCCGCCAGTCGGCCAGGTTGTTAATGTGGTGTCGACAAAAACTATGTGCATTGTAAATGCTGGCGATTGCTGTTAGGTCTATTCGGCGAAGTCAGAAAACTACGCAGGCGTATTGTTCAGCTTAATCCTGTCCGGTTCGATTATTTGTTTTACCCTTAATCCAGTAAGCCTGATCGCAATCCATTCTTTCGAGCAGAGGTTTCTCTCCATGCCTGGCGCAAAAATCATAGAACGCCTCACGGCATCCCTCCCACCAGCCGAAGTCATCGAGCACCACTACTCCGCCTTCTGCAACCCGCGGATAAAAGGTTTCCAACACCACCGTGACCGAGGCATGCCAATCAGCGTCGCAATGCAGAAGGGCCACCCGCTCGGGGAGCGGCTGTAAAAAAGTTTGGTCGAACCATCCTTTGCGGATGGTGTACTGGTTGGGTGACAAACCTACCGACGTAAGAACCTCTTTAACATCTTCATCCGAAGCCCGAAGTTTCCCGACCCACTCATTGGCGTCCGTGCCATCGACTGCTTTCACCTCCGGCATACCTTCAAAACTATCATAGAGCCACAGATGGCGCTCAGGCCCGAGCGCGCTCCCTAACACCGCGGCGCTCCCTCCTTTGTACGTCCCACATTCAACGAAATCGCCGGCGATACCTCGCGCGGTGGTGGACGATGCCAGTCTCTTGAGATTACCCAGCTTTTTGACAGAGGCCAGCGTATAGGGTCTGACCTGCTGCAGCAGTTTGGTGTCCAGTTCAACGGTAGCTCTCTCCCGATTCGAGGGCTCGTCGTTTCCCGCTGCTAACGCAGCTTTCGCTCGCTGCAAAATCGAAGGCACCATCTACTCCCTGCTCATACTTTGAAGAGTCTTCCGAATCTAAAGCTAAAGCTCTCTAAGGCCGCACAAAGACCAACATGTTCTCGCTAAACTGTTCACCCAGCCCTCGCAATTGCTCAGTCTTAAATGCATCACAGTCGTAACCGTAGTCCTTAAACTTCTCTATCCAATACTCTGGTGGTTGCTCATTGAAGTGTCCTTCTCCGCCTTGACCCGGTCGCGCTGCTGATATGACCACGCGATCGGAGTGATTGGAGAAAGTCTTCATCAAGTTATGCACATACTTCGGATGAATATGCTCGACTACCTCATAACACCAGACCAGATCGAATTTTCGTTGGAGATTCACCTGTTCATTAAAATCGATTTGCTGAATCAGTTCAGGGTGTTTCGCCTTCGAGATTGCAATGCTTGAGCCCTCAATCCCCCGTGCTTCAATTCCTCGTTCCACAAAGTAATCAAGGGATCGCCCGGTGCCACAACCAAGGTCGAGCACGCTTTGTGGACTAAACATTTCAACTGTCTTGGCCAGCGTCTTTTCCGGAAAGAGAGAACACATATGGAGCTCGCTCTCTTCGAAGAAGATGCTGTTCTTTGTCAACTTGCGATAAGGGATCTTTCGCAGCGACCACCACCAACGCCAATCAGCCTTTGGATTGTAGTAAATTGCGCTGAGCGTATTCCATAAAGGAGTACCTCTTTTGACGCGCTTACGAATCCAGGTCTCTACCATCTGCATTGTTAATATTTCCTACTCATCAGGTCCTTTGAATCTCCAACTATTCCGCACTTCGCTGCGCAAGACGGTCTGCCTGAGTATCACTTGGATTGAAGGCACTCAACATACTTGCTGGAATCCCCAACACGGTTTCCCGAGGTTGCGAGCGGGTTGAGCGACGCGAGATGGTCAACCCCTAAGACCTCTCCAACGACCGAGGCGAAAGAACGCCGCGCTGCTGCGACGTAGCGATTCAAGTATGCCTCGCCAAGTGAGAGCGCTTCCTGACGCGAGGCTGCATCAACCAGTAATTCGTTCAAACGCTCAACCAGCTCCTCTGAAGTGGCCGCCTGTTGAAGTCCCTTAAAGTCAAAGTAGTCTAAACCGAATTCGGTCAGCCCGCCGCTGAAGTAAACCAGCGGTACCCGCGCCTGGATCAACTCAGCAGTGAATGCTGTTGCAGCACTGAAAATAACTCCGGCATCAAAGCCGGCTATCTCCGCCTCCGACATCGGCTCCTTTCGATGCGCGACGAAAACGTCGCCGTGTCGAGCCACCAACCCATCGTAGAGTTCATGGAGATCGGAAACCGGGTGACTCTTGAGGACAATCTGAATCGGCTGTGGCAATGCCCTTATCAGTTTCGCGCACATCTCAAGGGCCTGAATGAAAACCGGATAGTTGAATAACAGAGATCCAAACCACCACCCAAACATGCGACCCGACATTACAAAAAGCGCACGTTTTGGCCCATCTTCCCGAGAACTAGCAGACCCTCGTCCCGGGGCTAGTGCATCGCCACTTTGAATAATCGTCGCCTCTGGTCGAGAGTTGGCAACGCGACCGGCATCGGTGGCCCCGAAGACGCAGATAACGTCCGCTTGTTTTTGCGCAAAGTTGTCCCGCAGGAAACTGAGACCGGATTCCGTCGATAGTGTCGTGATGTTCAGATCTCGAGCGGCCGCGATATGAGGGAGAAAGGGCCAATGATCCGCAGAGGTAACGTAAAGTTGGGGCTTCCACCTCTTCAGAAGCGAGCGGGCGCGCTCGTATTCAAAGACGCAGTAATAG
>JALZOO010000138.1 GCA_030913905.1 Acidobacteriota bacterium | reverse complement strand
TTGATATCACAGGCACTGCGTCTGACAGCGGCAGTCCCGCGAGTGGAGTGGCCCATGTTTACGTCAATGGGATTGAAGCAACATTCAATCAAACGGATTACACCTGGGCGCTCCAGGATGTGCCACTCGCAATGGGCGCTAATGAGATCACTGTGCGGGCAGTTGATGCGGCGGGCAACGAGAAGACAACGACCATTAGCATTACTCGTGAAGCGCCGAATCAGGGTCCCGTAGTCAACGCCGGCGCGGACCAGACCTTTGCATTGCCTCAGACGGCCTCACTCCACGGCGCAGCCTCCGATGATGGCTTGCCTTCCGGCAGCACCTTGTCCACGAACTGGAGCGTTGTCAGTAATCCCGGCTCCGTAGCTTTCAGTAGTGTCAATGCGCTTGAGACCATCGCCGCCTTCGGCTCACCGGGAACGTATGTCCTTCGCTTAACCGCCAGCGATGGCGACCTTTCAACCAGCGACGACATCACGCTGACCGTCCAGCCAGAGAACCAACCGCCTACAGTCGGCGCAGGACCAAACCAAACTATTGCCCTCCCTCGCACGGCAACTCTCAACGGAACCGTTACGGACGACGGGCTGCCTGCGGAAAGCACCGTTAACATTTTGTGGTCGCAGTTTAGCGGTCCAGGAACCACTACGTTCGAGGATCCTCTGTTAGTTGAAACAGTCGCGTCCTTTTCAGCACCGGGGATCTACGTGCTACGCCTGACTGCAACCGACGGCGAATTGAGCGCGAGTAACGAAGTCACTATAACGGTCGATCCTGAGAACCAGGCCCCAACTGCCGATGCCGGGGCGGATCAAATCATATCGTTGCCTGCCAACGCTCAACTGAATGGCGCGGCCTCGGACGACGGCTGGCCCGCTGGAAGTTCGTTAAGTGTGGCGTGGAGCACCGTAACTGGCCCGGGCACGGTGGCATTCGCCAATCCGAATGTGACGATGACCGTCGCGAGCTTTGGTGCACCCGGCACTTATGTCCTTCGCCTGACAGCAAGCGACGGAGAGTTGAGCGGCGGCGACGAAATTGTGGTTACGGTCACGCCCTCCAATCAAGCTCCGGCAGTGAGCGCCGAAACCAATCAGACGATAACGTTGCCAGCCGCTGCCAGTCTTAATGGGACTATCACTGACGATGGTTTGCCTTTGGGCAGTAGTGTGTCGGCGAGTTGGTCCAAAGTGAATGGACCCGGCGACGTTAGTTTTGATGATGCAAGCGAGCCGGCGACGGCCGCGCACTTCAACGCACCCGGTGATTATCTCTTGCGCCTGACGGCCAGCGATGGAGCGCTGACCAGCAGTGCCGATGTCTTAATCACAGTCATTCCACAAAACCACGCCCCGACAGCAAACGCAGGTGCAGATCAAGCGATCGATTTACCGAACGCGGCGAGTCTTGATGGCAGCGTAAGCGATGATGGATTGCCGGCGGGAAGCACTCTTACTACTACCTGGCAAAAACTGAGTGGCCCGGGTGAAGTCACGTTCGCGAGTCCCCATACGACAGTGACCACGGCCGCATTCAGTGCGCCAGGCCTTTATACGCTGCAGTTGACTGCCAGTGATTCCGAACTCATCGGCGCCGACGAAGTTGAGATCACGGTCAGCGATCCACGCGTAGCTCCTAACGCTGATTTCGTTGTGCCTGAATCAACTGGAACAGCAAGCTCATTCCTCGTTGCATCGTCCGGGTTCACTTCGAGCGCTTTTTCCGCCGACAAGATCCTGGATAACGACATTACCACTCGTTGGACCACGTCCGGCATTACTAATCAGTTCGCTACGATGCAGTTCTTCGATCAGGAGTCAGTCTTTATCGATCGTGTACGACTTCAGGCGCTGAATGGAGTGCCCGGCACCGCGACGGTAAAAGACTTTGTCGTACAGGTCTCGGCAACCAACGCAAACGACTCGAGCTTTATCACGGTTTTGACCGCGACGCTGCTTAACACTGGTCAACTGCAGGAGTTTGTGTTTCCCGGAGGGCCTGCCCGAGCGCGTTTCATCAAGTTTCTGCCGAAGAACAACTATGGCAGTCCGACAAATATTCAGGTGGCAACCTTCACTCCGGTGGCGGTTGGAAGCGCTGATAGCCTTATCTCGCTTCCCGGTCAGGCAAACTCAGCGCTGGACCAATCGCCCGCTTTGCTCGCAAACGGTGCAGCCGTTTACAGCTACAGCTATAGCGAGGGTGACGCTGCACCTAACTCTTTGCTTAGCTACAACGGAGGCTGGAATCCCACCGTCGAGTCGAACCCATTCGTAGTTATCCAGCTTGCAGGCGGCAAGCCCCATACTCTTGACGGAATCAAGATGGCGACTCAGTGGAACGCCGGCGCCGGTTCTACTACCGCCGTAAGACAGTTTGAAGTGTGGGTATCGGCAACCACGCCCGAGGAAGCCTCATTTACGAAAGTTCTGTCAGCGACCGCAGTTCTTACCGGCAGACTTCAGACTTTCATCTTCCCAGGTGGTCCAGTCCCGGCACGCTACATCAAATACGTTCCTCTAACTAACGGCGGCGGTTCGACAATCAATACCGAATCGTTCGACGTCATCGCGCAAAACGCCGCGCAGGTAGTCAGCGCGTCAAGTCAGAGTCAGACTGGGCTGAGCCCTGCTGAAGCGGCCTTTGACAGCGACACCCTGAGCGGTTGGTTCTCGCAAAGTAATACGGTCACAAACGTTTGGGTGAAAACGGCGCTGGCCGACGGGGCCACTCAGAAGGTTTACGGCGTTCGTGTTTTACCAGCGAATGATTTCACTCTTGGCCAACGTGGTCCGAAAGACTTCGACATTCGCGTTTCCACTACGACAACCGATGATGCGGCCTTCACTACGGTGTTTTCCGGGACTCTCTCGGGAACGATCAACGGGGGAATTCAGGAGTTTCTCTTTCCGAACCTTGTTGACGCCAAGTACGTTCAGTTTTTTTGGAAGAACGGCTATGCGACGAGCAACATCGGGGTGCGTTCACTCGAAGTTCTGGCTGTGCCCCAGCGAGGAAGCGCCATTGTTGCCTTTTCCAGCCAGCAGGACCCACCAACGAATGCTCTCGATTTGGATCCCACCAACCAATGGGTTACCGCTCTCAACCAACCGACGAACCAGTGGCTGAAACTAGTCCTGCCTGACGCCAATCGCCTCTGGACCATTAACCACTTCGCTCTTAGGGCTTCAATCGTCGGCGGCAGTTGGAGCGCTCCTAAGGATTTTGAGTTCCAGGTTTCTATTACTGATGCCGCTGATAGCTCTTTCACCACAGCTTTCGCAGGCACCCTGGCCAATTCAACGCAGTTGCAGGATTTTTATTTTCCCGCGGTGCAAGCTCGCTATGTTCGGCTATTGATTAAGAACAACTACGGCAACGGTCGTCTGGGCCTCGCCAATTTCTATATCTATGCCGCCAATCAAATTGGTTCGACGGCCCGCTTCATCGATCGGTCTACCGATGCAGACGGATCAATCGTGAACTGGGCGTGGAACTTTGGTGACGGAACCAGCAGTAATGAGCAGCATCCTTCGCACACTTTCGCGCAACCAGGCGATTACGTCGTCTCATTAACGGTTACCGACAGCAGCGGCCTCACAAACACGCGTCAGGTTGTTTACCAGGTGGTGGAATCCCTCCGCCCTGACTTCAGTTTCTCCCCGGTGATCGCCCACGAAGGCGGTGAAGCTGTTCGTTTCACTGACACCACCCGGCTACTTTCAGACCCAAACACAACTCGGCGCTACGACTTTGGCGACGGCGTCACACTAACGACGAGCAATGGTGTAAGCACTCACCGGTATGACGATAGTGGCATTTTCCCTGCGACGTTGAAGATCGGCGATCAGCTAGGCTTGGCCCTTACGACCACAAAAGACATCACGGTGCTCAACATGCCACCGACGGTTGATATTGATCCTGGAAAGATAATCGTTTGGGGCGAGCCGTGGACCAGTGTGCCCCGAATCAATGACCAGAGTCCGATAGACCGACTGACCCTCCAGGGGCAGTGGGACTTTGGCGATAGCCAAACATCCACATGCGTTAATTGCACAAACGCGAATGCGACAGTAACTCATGCCTACAGCAGTCCCGGCACTTACACGGCTGTTTTGACAATCAGGGATAAGGACGGCGGTGTCGGCTTTGATAGTGCAGTGTTTACGGTGAACAAGCGGCCAATTAGTCTGGCGTTTCAGAATACGCCGGCCGCCGAAGTGGGACAGCCAGCGCTGTTGCGCGTGAGACTGATTGACAGTTTCGCGAATCAGCCACTCGCTGGCCGCACAATTGAATTTGCCCTGAATGGCGCTGCAGCAAGCGCCCTAACAGACGACAACGGCTACGCTGAGGTTACAGTGACGTTTGGCGCCGGCCTCGGCAGCAACATCGCCACCGCAGCAGTCGCTGAAGAAGATTTTTACTTTGGAGGATCGACTTATCGTGTATTGCAGGGCGCAGCGAACCAGC
>JALZOO010000112.1 GCA_030913905.1 Acidobacteriota bacterium | reverse complement strand
GTTGACTACGGGGCTGCCGCTCGAGCCAGGCGAAATGGGAGCGGTGATCTGGATGATTCGGCCAAACGTTGGTATGTCGCGAACCGCCGACACGATTCCATTGGTAACACTACCCTCGAACCCGAAGGGATTACCGATTACCACAACGCTTTCACCTTCCTGCGGCGACGTTCTGTCGAGCGGCAGTGGCCGAACCAAATGTGGAGGAGCGTCCACTCGGAGCAGAACAATGTCACCCTCCGCATCAACCGCGAGAACGCCCTTAACCGGATAAATGGCGCCGGTGTGGGAATGAATCTCGGCTCGGTAAGCGTTTTCGATGACGTGGCGATTAGTGACTACACGATCCGAGTCGATGAAAAATCCACTGCCCCGCGATAGTTTCTCGCCTCGCGCGTCAAACGTTTCGACCGCGACGGCTGATGGCTTGATACGGCGGACGAGCTCCGGAAGCAGGTCCTGGGCTTGTACGTTTGGTAACGCGGCAAGGAAGATCGTGAATAAGAGCCAGAGGGGTTTCATTCTAAGACTAAACTCATCTTCTCTGTGCGCCCTCGGTGTTCTCTGTGTCTCTGTGGTGAATACTTCGATGACAATTCAACCACAGAGGCACAGAGAACAGAGAGATCGCACGGATCATAAACCAGCCAGCGCCAGGCTTTGCACACGCGAAACTATCTCGCTAAGTTTTACGTCTTCACTCTTCTTCGTTTGACGCTCAAACAACTCGACCAGTCCGTCAGACACTTTTTTCCCGATGGTAATGCGGTAAGGGATGCCAATAAGATCGGCGTCCTTAAACTTCACACCCGCGCGCTCGTCGCGATCGTCAAGTAAGACGTCGAGTCCCACTCTTTTCAGGTCCTTGTAAAGCTTCTCGCCCGCCTCTCGTAGACCAGCATCTTTCATATTTGTGATGGTCACCACGACGTCAAACGGCGCCAAACTCTTGGGCCAGATTATTCCATCGTCGTCATGGTGCTGTTCTATGGCAGCGGTGATGATTCGTTCGACTCCGATGCCATAGCTGCCCATGACGATGGGAACTGGCTTGCCGTCCTGGTTAAGCACGGTCGCGCCCATTGACTCAGAATACTTAGTGCCGAGTTTGAAGATGTGTCCAATCTCCATCGCTTTGTAAACTTCCAGCGTGCCCTGCTCGCAGCGAGGACAACCCTCTCCTGAAACAACACTGCGCAGGTCGGCCCACTGGTCCGGCCTGATGTCGCGCTCAACGTCTACACCACGCAGATGGTGGTCGTCTTTGTTAGCGCCAGTCGTCATGTCGCGCCGGCCCTTGAGGCCCAGATCCGCAATAACCCGGACCTCCGTGTCCTGGTGAAGCGCGGCGACTTTCTGTTTTGCTCCAACGCCTCCAAGACTTCCCGGACTTGCACCCAGTAGTTCCAGGATGTCTTTTGGTTCAGCAGCCCTAATAAAGGTGGCACCCAGAGTGTCCGCAACTTTTGTCTCGTGTAACTGATGATCTCCTCGCAATAGCAGCATCGCCCAACTGGTGTTGCCATAGCCAGACGCGTTGTCGCCATACAGATACAAGAGCGTCTTGATCTGATTTTTGGCGGGAGCGCCTCCGGGAAACTTTGTCAAATCTTCAATGGTTCGAACCCCCGGGGTTGGAAACTCTTCAGGAGCTTCAGGTCCAACCAGATCCTTAACCGGAGTCAGGCGCGACGCAGCCTTCTCGAGGTTCGCCGCATAGCCACAGTTGGCGCAGCTTGCAATCAAGTCCTCGCCCGCGTCAGTTCTCGCCACGAATTCGTTTGACTCAGAACCACCCATCGAACCCGAAGAGGCTTCCACAATCGAAAACTCAATTCCGCAACGACCAAAGATTCGCTTGTAAGCCTCGCGTTGGTCAGCAAACGATTTATCAAGTCCGCCTTTATCGACGTCAAACGAGTAAGCATCCTTCATGATGAAAGTCCGCAGCCGCATGAAACCGGACTTCGGACGTGGCTCATCACGAAACTTGATCTGAATCTGATACCAAACCTGCGGCAGTTGTTTGTAGGAACGAAGTTCGTTTCGCGCAATCGTCGTGAACACTTCTTCGTGCGTCATGCCCAGACACATGTCTGTGCCCTTACGATCCTTCAAGCGAAACATGTCGTCGCCGATTGCGTCCCAGCGGCCTGATTCTTTCCAGACATCGGCCGGATGCAAAGCCGGCAAATAAAACTCCTGGCCACCGACTCGGTTCATTTCTTCGCGTAGGATCTGCATTACCTTCAGCGCCACGCGCTGGGCCATCGGCAGGTAGGAATAGATGCCGGCGCCAAGTTGGCGAATCAGGCCCGCCCGCAGCAGGAGTTTATGAGAAACAACTTCGGCATCAGCAGGGTCTTCACGAAGTGTGGGAATGAAGTATTGTGACCAGCGCATTAGGTTGATTAATTATGAACGATTTGAACCCGAGCCCAACCATTCTCGCTTAGCAAAAACGTTAACGCAAACACGTGAAACTTCACTTTAACGCAAATACAGCTCGGGCTTTTGCGCCAGCTCATCCATCCGCGCCAGAAATCGCCCCACGTGGAGCCCGTCCATCAGGGCGTGGTGCACCTCTACGGATATCGGCAATAAGGTTCGCCCGTCTGCTTTTGTGAACCGTCCGAACGCAATCTTCGGAATAGATTCTTCGCGCCCCCAGTTGCGTGCGTGTGCGAAGCTGGTAAACGTTACCCAGGGTAAAACGGTGAAATGAATCCGATCCTCGCTCGTGTTCGGACTAAACGAGCCTTTGCCTGTTTGGACTTCCTTCACCGAACGGTCCGCCGCAGTGATGAATTTGTCGAAGTCTTCTACGTAGTTGAAGTATGCGAAGCTGAAGCTTTCATTTGGCAGAAGCACAGTCGTGCCACCGTGAATCACGTCGTAAATGACGACCTTGCCGTCTTTCAGTCGATAACGAAAAGGTTCGATATCGTTCGCCGCTCGAAGCGCCAGGTAGTGATAAGTCAACGAGACAGACTCGGATCGTCGCCGAAGTTGCTCCAGAAGTCTTGTAACGTCAAGCTGCGCACAAATATTGAAGTAGGGGTTGTCGTAGTGAAGGAAGAATTCAAAGAGATCGCGGCGGGCCCAGGTCGTCACGTCAAGGTGCTTAGCCATGGGGGAATTGTATCCGATCTTTTGGAAGCGCCGCTCATCAAGCACTACTCGTTGCGAGCACTGTTGCTGTGATGTACCATCGACGCCACTTCAAAATTCTCTTTCAAGAGGAATGAACCGTGAAAATTGCGCTTGCGAGCGACCATGCAGGCTTTTCGGAAAAGGAAAAGCTCAAGCCTTTACTTCGTGACCTGGGACTCGACGTTGCGGACCTCGGGACAGTCTCCGAGGAATCAGTTGATTATCCCGACTATGCACGTAAGGTTGCGGAGGAAGTTGCTGGTGGACGCGCCGATCAGGGCTTACTGGTTTGCGGTTCCGGCACTGGAATGGCGATTACAGCCAACAAAGTGGCGGGCGTACGTGCGGCAGTTGCGTGGTCTGAAGAGACGGCTCGCCTGGCGCGTCAACACAACGATGCAAACGTTTTGGCCATCGGAGCGCGAACTACTCCGCCTGAGAAGATCCCTGAAATAGTGCGCGCGTGGTTTAGCGCAAACTTCGAAGGCGGCCGCCACGCGGAGCGGGTCGAGAAAATTCGCAATATAGAAACAGCCACAGAGGCACAGAGGGTTGGAAAATGAGTCAAGAAGGAAAAGCTCATGGTTGGGAACGGCGGCTTGCCCCCGCTCGCTGAGTGCCATTCAACGCGCGGGGGTAAAGCGGGGCCCCCAGCGGGGCAGCCCCGCTGTGGGGTGCAAGTCCACCCTTCCTAACCGCGAGGCATTCCTGCTTGAGTGCTTCCATGTGGCTATTGAAAGGTAACTGAATGACTGATCTAAGAAACGCTCCGCTGGCCGAAGTTGATCCTGTGATTTCGGAAGCTATCGACAAGGAAGTAGCTCGTCAGGCAGATGGGCTCGAGTTAATTGCCAGCGAAAACTTCGTGAGTGAGGCCGTGCTGGAAGCGGCCGGGTCTGTCTTTACCAACAAATACGCCGAGGGTTATCCGAAGAAGCGTTACTACGGCGGCTGTGAGTGGACTGACGTCGTTGAGCAAACCGCAATCGATCGAGCGAAACAGATTTTCGGCGCCGAACACGCGAACGTGCAGCCGCACAGTGGCGCGCAGGCAAACATGGCGGTCTATCTTGCGGCAATTCAGTATGGCGATCAGATTCTCGGCATGAACTTATCTCACGGCGGGCATCTCACCCACGGCCATCCGATGAACTTCTCCGGCATGAGTTACA